>JAICIT010000030.1 GCA_025960445.1 Bradyrhizobium sp.
ACCCGCAATTGCTGGAAGTCCTTTTCACCGAAGATGGCAAAATCCGGCCGGCACTGAGTGAACAATTTGCCGACCACGGTGGTCACGCCGCGAAAAAAGTGCGGCCGAAAGCGGTCCTCAAGCCCCACGGTGGCCGGACCTTCGGTCAGGATCGTGGTCGCAAAGCCATCCGGATACATCGTTTTGACGTCCGGGTGCCAGACCAGGTCGACATCTTCGGCGGTCAGCCGGGCGATATCGGCTTTCCAGGTGCGCGGATAGGAATTGAAATCCTCCGAAGGTGCGAATTGGGTTGGATTTACAAAAATCGAGACGATCACCTTTCGCGCACGGCGTTTCGCGAGCCGGACCAGCGACACATGGCCCTCGTGGAGTGCTCCCATGGTCGGCACCAGCGCCGTCGTGCCATTTTTTTTGGTGATGCGGTCGAGGGCGCGACGCAACGCAGGGATCGTGCGGACGATCAGGAGAGTTCGCGACATGCTGATTTCGATCTCTGGGTCGGGCGGGGAGCGGTTGGCCCTAACTGATGGCGGGGAAAGACACCTTACCAATCCTGATGCGCGCCTGCCAATCCAACAGCACGCGTCGTCGTGCGGCCGACGTGAGTGACGACACTTGTCGAGAGCGTTGAGACGCAAACGCCGCGGAGGTGCGCACACGATTCACGATTAGGACAGATCATTAGCGATTTAAAGACGCACTTGCGCATTTCACTTGACCGCGGTCGCGCGTGCTTTGAAGATATCACAGGGGTCGAAACATGATGCTGCAAATGAGTCGGGGCCAATCAGGCTCCGCCCACGTAGTTGTCCTGGGGAATGAGAAGGGCGGCTCGGGTAAATCCACCACCGCTTTGCACATCGCGGTCGCCTTGATGAAAGCAGGTCAGCGCGTCGCAACCATCGACCTTGACTGCCGGCAGCAAAGTTTCAGTCGTTACATCAACAACCGCGATGCCTGGGCGCGCCGCACCGGCCTCAACCTGGAAATCCCCGTGCATTGTTGCATCAAGCTCGGGGAGACCATGCAGATCGCCGACAACGAATCATCCGAGTTCCAGCAGTTTGTGGACGCGGTCAGCGCGGTCGAACACACGTTCGATTTCATCGTGATCGATACACCTGGGTCGGACAGCTACCTGATGCGTCTGGCGCACTCGATGGCGGACACCTTAGTGACGCCGATCAACGACAGCTTCCTGGATTTCGACGTGCTGGGGACCGTCGACCCAGCAACCTATTCCGTAACCGGAGAGAGCCACTATGCGGAAATGGTGCGCGACACCCGGCGCAAACGCCGGCAGCTCGACGGCGCCTCTACCGACTGGATCGTCGTCCGCAATCGCCTTTCGATGCTGGGGTCGCGTAACAAGCAACTAGTAGCCGACAGCCTTCGGGATTTGTCATTTCGATTAGGCTTCCGCTCAATCGACGGGTTCGCGGAACGCGTGGTTTATCGCGAATTCTTTCCACGCGGGCTTACCGCGCTGGACGACATCGATGAAACCACGCTCGGCACCCGCCCGAATCTCGGCCACGTCACCGCGCGGGAAGAGGTCACGGGTCTGCTCCGCCAATTGAAGTTGCCGCTTGATGAGCGCGGCCGTCGACGTGCCGCCAACCGCGCCGAATGGTTCACCCAAGTCGACAAGCCGCTCGAAATCCACGACATTATTTGGGCTTAACGACTCCAAACTTGCTCCGATGGTATCATAGCCCGGATACGCTGATATTTACTGCGGTGCACAATAATCAGACGGGCAATTCACAAGATTTAAGCTTCACGTCACGTGGGCGTGACATATATTGAGCACAAGCATCTACAGGATCCGGCCTTGGGCAGGCCTCCTGAATTGGTGCGTCGAGGGTGTGCATGAAGCGCGGGATTACCATTCTGGTTTCGCTTTTGGTGCTTGCCACCCTTGGCTATTTCACTGTGAGCAAGTGGGCGATCAAGCATCAAACCTTGACGTTCTATGACGAGAGCCGTGGCAATCGTCCGGTTGCGGTTGATATCGCCGTACGTCGCGACAAGGAGATGCAGGCCGATGCCGGTCTGATCAAGTTGCCGGCAGCGATTCTTAATCACGGCAACACGGTCAAATTCACCGAGTACTCTTTCCTGGCGAACATTTTCGCCGCCCGCGGCTACATTGTCATCAGCATCCAGCATGACCTGCCGACGGACCCACCCATGGTCACGAAAGTCGGTGAACTCTATGTCGGTCGGCAGCCGCAGTACCTGCGGGGAGTTGCGAACATCCGCTTCGCCGTCGAGGAAATGAAAAAGGTTCAGCCGAACGCCGACTATGATCATCTGACCTTGGTCGGGCATTCAGCGGGCGCCGACATTTCGATGTACTTCGCCAAGTTGCATCCCGAACTGGTCAAAAAAGTCGTGACTCTCGACAATCTGCGTGTCCCGTTCATGACGGACGGCAGGTTCAAGATCCTTTCGTTCCGCTCCAAGGATCCCGTGTTCAAAACAGATCCCGGCGTTATTCCCGCCGAGGAAGAGTGCGAGAAGGCAGGGATTACGGTCGTCCGCACCACATTCCAACATAACGATATGCGCGATACCGGTCCTGAGGAGGCGAAAGAATCGATCCAAGGTATGGTCGACAAATTCCTCGAGGACGACAGTTCGCTGAGACCCGTCCCGTCCCAGTCCCCAGCGCCTCTGATGACCGACGCCGGCCCGGTCGCCCCCTTCGTACCGGTCACGCCGGCCGCTCCACTTCAGAACTGATCCGCTCTCGACTGGCTGCTGCAAGATGAGATGGCCCCGGTTGGCTGCCTTTGCGCGATTGACCGGACCACGCTGGCAGCCCACATATTGCTGGCTGCATGCTGCGAGCGCTGATGTCCACCGAACCGACGAAACCGAAATCCGGAGCCGAGGTGTCCTCGACCCAAAAGGGCGCGTCGGGCACGCACGGCTCATTGCCGGATGCTAAGCCGTCCGCCTCCGAGGATATCGCAGCCTTTGTCGCAAAGGCGCGTGCGATGTCACCGCATGCGGCGGGTGCGCGCGGTCGCCTCGTATTTGCACTTGACGCCACCATGAGCCGGCAGCCGACGTGGGATATGGCCTGCGCGCTCCAGGCCGACATGTTTCGCGAAGCGGCGGCGCTTGGCAGCCTTGATATTCGCCTTGTCTATTATCGCGGGCTCAATGAGTGCCGCGCGACGGGATGGATTGCCGACAGCGCGCAACTCGCCAAGCTGATGGCCAAAATCGACTGCCGTGGCGGCAATACCCAGATTGGCAAGGTGTTGTCCGAGGCGCGACGCGAGGCGGTCGCCTCTGCCGTGCGCGCCGTTGTGTTCGTTGGTGACGCGATGGAGGAAAACGTCGACCACCTCTGCGCCAAGGCAGGTGAGCTCGGTTTGCTCAAGGTGCCGGTATTTATGTTTCAGGAAGGCCATGATGCGGTTGCCGAGCAGGCCTTTCGGGAGATCGCGCGCCTGACGGGCGGCGCGTGGTGCAGGTTCGATCCGGGCGCCGCTGCGCAACTGCGCGAGTTGCTGCGCGCCGCAGCCGCCTATGCCGCCGGCGGACGCGAGGCGCTGTTTCGGTTGTCCAAAACGGGCAGTGGCGCCGCAAAGCTACTCGGTCAGATGAAGTGATCTCGGCTTCCTCCAGCCGTCCGCCAGGCGAGGCGCGCCTGCTTTTTGCGCCCGATGCGACTATATTGATTCCATGCCCACCCTGATCGCCGGCATTGTCGCCGTCATTCTTCTCTATTCCCTGCTGCAGATGTTTCGTGCGGCCAATCCCGTCGTGCTCGCGCGCGGTATCAAGATCGGCGGCGGGGTCGTGGCGCTGGCCGTCGCCGCGTTTACCGGCGTGAAGGGCGAACTCGCGGTCGCTATTCCGATCGGCATTTTCGGCGCCGGCCTGCTCGGGTGGAGCCCGTTTGGCACATCGGGATTTGGCGGTATCGGCGGATTGTTCGGAGGCGGGCAACGCTCGCCCGGACAGACCTCGCGAGTGCGCTCGCAGTTTCTCGACATGACGCTCGATCACGACAGCGGTGAACTCCGCGGCCAGATCGTAGCCGGAGCTTATGCGGGTCACGCGTTGGAGGAATTCGACCTCACGCAACTGACGTCGATGATATCGGGGTTCGACGCCGAAAGCGTTTCGTTACTTGAAAGCTATCTGGACCGCCGGTTTCCCGCCTGGCGTCAGAACGCGCAAGGAAATACGGCAGGGTGGCAGAGCCGCGCGGCGACGGGCGGCAAAATGACGAACGAGGAGGCCTATCAGATCCTTGGCCTGGAGCCGGGAGCGGGGCGTGACGACATCGGCCGGGCTCACCGCGCGCTCATGAAGAAACTGCATCCCGACCAAGGGGGGTCGACGTACCTCGCCGCCCGTGTAAACGAGGCTAAGGATACTTTGCTTCGCACGCATAACAAGTAACTCCGCACTACGCCACTAACGCCACGAACCCAATGCTGCTTCCAAGCTCTCTTTTTCCGATCGACATGCCGATGCCGCCCTGTTGTCAGGCGTCGTCGATCCTGATCTCGTCAGTATTAGCCGCAAATTCTTGACGATAAGTTTGCAGCACAAAGATCGACCGACTGTTTCAGCGGTCATGCCGGCCGATCCGGCCGTCGAGGCGGCGGTCGCCTTAGTTCTCTGGAAAACTGATCAGTTGCGAAGGGTGATGCAGGAGATATCGGACCGCTTCAGCGTCCGGCACACGGCTTCGGCCTGATCGCGATCGAGCCCGGCGAAACGAGCCCGGTACAGCTTGCGGTCGCCCTTGGCGATCACCGGCTCGGTAAACGGATCCGCTCTTGCCAACAGGCCGCGGGCCTGGTTGCGAGCCGCAGAGATCCGTTGCTGGGCTTCCGTTTCCGTCTCCAGAGCGCCCACCTGTATGATCCAGCCGCTGTGGGCTGCTGCCACCGGTTTGGTCGGACTGTTTTGCTGAACCGGTTGAGGATGGACGGCCGAAGTCGGGTCGGCGTAGGCCATCGCTCGCGAGGCGGTGGAGGAGGATGGGAAGCTCGATGCCGGAAGCACGCCAAGTATGCCGTTGCCCGTTCCATGATTGGCTGGCTGCGGCGGCATTTCGGTATTTGCGAAATCAGGCTTCGCGACTTCAACCCGGTTGGTTTCAGCCTTGGCTACGAGTGAGCTTGATGTTTCAGGGAGTGCCGGTTGAGCTGCGGGAATTGCATTGGTGGTGGCTGGCGACCCCGTGGCCGATGCGAGCTTCATTTGGCCCGCCTTGACCTGAACGGTCTTGACCCGAACCGGTTTCATCGGTTCGGACGAGCCTGGAATCGCGGCCAGCGCCTGAGTCTGGATGACGCCATTCGTCAACGGGGCGGGCTCGGCTTTCGGCGACGGCATGGCCGCGGCTGCCTGCGCAAAGATGGATTTGGCAGTCGGCGACGGAGAACGGGCACTGGCCGCAACGGACGGCCTTGCAGCAGCCGAAGGGTCAACGGCGTTCTGCTCCTCAGTTGCTGGAACCGGCTCGGCTTGTGCTTGCGCGAAGTCGAGGTTCGCATCCGACGGATTGCGCTCGGTGATCGCGGCAACGGTGCGTCTGGTGGCGGCTTTTTCCAGGTTTTCCGCGAGCAGATTGCGCATCGTGGCGTCGCGCGAACCACTGCTACGCCCGCCCATCACGACCCCGATCAGATGCCGGTTGCCGCGGCGCATGGAAGTTACGAGATTGAAGCCGGACGAGCGGGTGTAACCTGTCTTGATCCCGTCGACGCCTTCGATCTTACCCAACAGGTGATTGTGGTTGCGGATCGACTGGCCGTGATAGTTGAAGGCCGTCGTCGAGAAATAGCGATAGTAGCGCGGAAAGCGATCCTGGATAGCGCGCCCCAGCGTGGATTGATCGCGAGCCGTCGTGACCTGTTCGTCGTTCGGCAGGCCCGAGGCGTTGCGATAAATCGTGCGCATCATGCCGAGCGACCGCGCCTTGCGGGTCATCAGCCTGGCGAACTCCGATTCATCGCCGGCGATGGCTTCCGCGATTACGACGGCGGCGTCATTGGCCGAACGCGTCACCAGTCCCTTGATTGCGTCTTCTACCCGGATGGTTTGTCCGGGGCGCAGACCGAGTTTGGTGGGCGCCTGCTCTGAAGCGCGTTCGGAGACGCTCATTTCGCTGTCGAGCTTGATCGCACCGGCATCGAGGCGTTCGAACAACAAATAGAGCGTCATGATCTTGGTGAGGGAAGCAGGATGACGGCTTGCGTCGGGATTGTTGGCGGAAAGTGTAGCGCCTGAATTGCCGTCGACGATGATTGAGGAGAAGCCCGGGCTATAGCTCTCGCGCGCTTCCTGATGGCGGGCATGCTGGTGATGCCGGGAACGGCGCGCTTCTGCCCTGTCGCCTGTGAAAATGACTGCTGTAGTGACCGTGACCAGTCCGAAAACGCAAACCCGCAAAGCACGCGAGGAAGCCAACGTTGTGCGAAGCATAAACTTCCCCGTCCCAATTTCTGTCTTGATCACCGGTTCGTGAGGCCAAATTATGCCCAGCCGCCGGGGATGTTTCCCTGCTCGAACGCGCAATCCAGCGGACGTGTTTTCCGCTCGAGGGCGCCTCAGGTCTGTATCCTAGCTAACAGACTGTACGCGAATGTTTTTTGCTGCTCGTCCTACCCTAACGAGCCTCGGAGAATCAGGTTAGGCGGCGTGAGTTTCCATAACGTTAACGAACCCTTGCGCCGCGAGCCAGTATTCACCCCCGATATCCTTCTTGTGCATCGCACAAATCGCCCTTGACGTTTGTTGTGCACTGCACTATATGCCGATTTATTAGGCCGCGGTACGGCAGATCAGGTGCATACAGTCTCGGAAGGACACCCAGTAATGATTAAACTTGAGGACATTCAGCAGTACGGCAAAGAACATCTCGAAACCGTCGTCGCGTCGGCGACCTCTGTTCACAGCGGCCTTCAGGCAATCGCCACTGCCTACGGCGACTACACCAAAAAATCGTTCGAAGAGACCAGGTCCTTCGTCGAGAAGCTTTCGGGAGCGAAGTCGCTGGACAAGGCGCTTGAGGCACAGACCGAATTCGCGAAGTCGGCTTATGAAACCTTCGTGGCGGATTCGCAGAAGATCGCCGGGCTCTACACCGATCTCGCGAAGCAGACGTATAAGCCGTTCGAGGGCCTGATCGCGAAGGTCACCCCGGCCGCAGCCGCCTGAACAGATCAAAGCCTGCATTGCCTGCATTGAAACGAAGCCCGGCAGTCACGCCGGGCTTTTTTGCGATTCCAGTGATTGGTGATGATCTCCAGAAATCTCAACAACTTTGTTCCGTGCGGATTGAGCGCGTACGAGGTCGAAGGCTGGCAGCCCCTCGCAAGCCTTTCCTGATCCGTCGCAGAAAAGTGGACCATTCTGCCTTGCAAAGCTCGGTGAACTTCAAGAGCCCCTATGCGCCTGCGGTTCGCGATCTTGTTTTGTCAAATCGGACCGGATTGATTATTCTCGGCGGGGTCACCGCGTCGGCTTGGCCAAACGCAAGTCGCATTTGACCAATATTTGCGCGCTTGCGGCGAGCCGAAGGCTAACCCATATTGCTGTTTCTTGCGGTTGGACCTGCCGAGCGATGATCTGGAAGCGTGTCTGAGACCTGAGATGCGCTGCAGAAGAACGTCGCCCGGTCGCTGTCCGATCTCCAGGGGATTTCGAACGCCTGTGCCATGTTGCGATTAAATTCCAGATTTGAACCCTCCGCGCCGCCCGCCCTCGAGTCCGCATCCGCTTCCCGAATGGGCAATGATGAGAACCGCAGTGGGGGCAATGGCGGTCCGGCCACCTCCGTCATCGCCAAGGTCAAGCCCAAGACCAAGCGGCCCAATCTCTATCGCGTGTTGATTTTGAACGATGACTACACGCCGATGGAGTTCGTCGTTCACGTGCTTGAGAAGTTTTTCCACAAGGATGTCGAGGCCGCGACCAAGATCATGCTGCACGTCCATCATCACGGAATTGGGGAGTGCGGAGTGTTCACTTACGAGATCGCTGAGACCAAGGTTACGCAGGTGATGGATTTCGCGCGCAAACACCAGCACCCGCTGCAATGCGTGATGGAAAAAAAATAATTTGTCGACGTCCGCCAAACCGAAGCGGGTTTTTGGGTCAGAAATTCCCTCGATCAGTCAAGCGTACGCCTTTCTTTGGGCGGGTTGCCCCGGCTTTTTGGATGTAGGCTCTAGCCGACGGTTAACGAGTCGCGGGAACCGATCTTACGCAGTTATCTTATGTAACTATATGAAGAAGGTTGTTGTTGCCTGACTGGGCAACGACGATCATGATGGCGGGGGGCCACAGAGGACCGAATGCCGACTTTTTCCCAAAGCCTTGAACAATCTCTGCACCGCGCGCTGGCGATTGCAAACGAGCGTCACCATCAGTACGCGACGCTGGAGCACCTCCTGCTGTCGCTGGTGGATGACTCCGATGCGGCAGCGGTCATGCGAGCCTGCAGCGTCGATCTCGATAAGCTGCGCGCCAGCCTCGTCAATTATCTTGAGACCGAGTTCGAAAACCTGGTGACGGACGGGGCTGATGACGCCAAGCCGACCGCGGGATTTCAACGCGTGATTCAGCGCGCGGTCATTCATGTTCAGTCGTCCGGGCGGGAAGAGGTCACCGGCGCGAATGTCTTGATCGCGATTTTCGCCGAACGCGAGAGCCATGCGGCTTACTTCCTGCAGGAGCAGGACATGACCCGCTATGACGCGGTCAACTACATCAGCCACGGCATCGCCAAGCGGCCCGGCGTTTCCGAAGCGCGCCCGGTGCGAGGCGTCGATGAAGAAACCGAGACCAAGGGCAACGAAGATTCCAAGAAGAAGGGGGAGGCGCTCGAGACCTACTGCGTCAACCTCAACAAGAAGGCGCGGGACGGCAAGATCGATCCCGTGATCGGACGCAATTCCGAGATCAACCGCGCCATCCAGGTGCTCTGCCGCCGACAAAAGAACAATCCGCTGTTCGTCGGCGAGGCTGGCGTCGGCAAGACCGCTATTGCGGAAGGGCTGGCCAAGCGCATTGTGGACAGCGAAGTGCCTGAAGTGCTGTCCGCGGCTACCGTGTTCTCGCTTGACATGGGCACCTTGCTCGCGGGCACCCGGTATCGCGGTGATTTCGAGGAGCGTCTGAAACAGGTTCTGAAGGAACTTGAGGCGCATCCGAACGCGATTCTCTTCATCGATGAAATCCACACGGTGATCGGCGCCGGCGCCACCTCCGGCGGCGCAATGGACGCCTCCAACCTGCTCAAACCGGCGCTGGCGTCGGGTACGATCCGCTGCATGGGGTCGACGACCTACAAGGAATATCGTCAGCACTTCGAAAAGGACCGCGCGCTTGTTCGCCGGTTCCAGAAGATCGACATCAACGAGCCGACCGTTGACGATGCGATTGCGATCCTCAAAGGCCTCAAGCCCTACTTCGAGGACTATCACCGCCTGAAATATACCAACGAGGCGATCGAGGCTGCGGTGCAACTGTCGTCACGTTACATTCACGACCGCAAGCTGCCCGACAAGGCCATCGATGTTATCGATGAATCCGGCGCGGCGCAGATGCTGTTGGCGGAGAACAAACGCAAGAAGACGATCGGTATCAAGGAAATCGAGACCACCATCGCCACCATGGCGCGGATCCCGCCAAAGAGCGTGTCGAAAGATGACGCCGAGGTGCTGAAGCATCTCGAACAGACGCTGAAACGCGTGGTGTTCGGCCAGGATAAGGCGATCGATGCGCTTGCGGCCTCGATCAAGCTGGCGCGCGCGGGCTTGCGGGAGCCGGAAAAACCGATCGGCTGTTATCTGTTCTCGGGCCCGACTGGCGTCGGCAAGACCGAGGTTGCCAAGCAATTGGCGGCATCGCTCGGCGTTGAACTGATCCGCTTTGACATGTCGGAGTATATGGAACGGCACACCGTGTCGCGGCTGATCGGTGCGCCCCCCGGTTATGTCGGATTCGATCAAGGCGGGCTGCTGACCGACGGCGTCGACCAGCATCCGCACTGCGTGGTGTTGCTCGATGAGATCGAGAAGGCGCACCCTGATCTCTACAACGTGCTGCTGCAGATCATGGACCACGGCCGACTCACCGACCATAACGGCAAGCAGGTGAATTTCCGCAACGTGATTCTGATTATGACCACCAATGCTGGCGCCGCCGATCTGGCACGGCAGGCATTCGGCTTCACGCGCAACAAGCGGGAAGGGGACGATCACGAGGCCATCAACCGACAGTTTGCGCCCGAATTCCGCAATCGGCTCGACGCCATTGTCTCATTCGCTCATCTCAATGCCGAGGTGATCGGCATGGTGGTCGAGAAGTTCGTGCTGCAGCTTGAAGCCCAGCTTGCCGATCGTGACGTGACCATTGAGCTTTCGGACCCGGCCAAAGCCTGGCTGGTCCAGCACGGGTATGATGAGCAGATGGGCGCCCGCCCGATGTCTCGCGTCATCCAGGAGCACATCAAGAAGCCATTGGCTGACGAGGTGCTGTTCGGGAAACTGAAGGGCGGCGGTCACGTTCGCGTGGTGCTGGTGCCCGACGAAGCGGCTGCCGAACCGGGGACGCAAAAGATCGGCTTCGAATTTGTCGAAGGGCCGGTCACGCCCAAGCCCGAAAAACTGCCGGGTGCGCGCAAACGGACGGTACCGCGCAAGCCGAAACCGAGCGGTCCCGGCGGCGGCGGTTCCAAGGGACCCGCGTCACGGGGGCCGCTCGTCAAGGTGTAACCCGCTCAAAAGCCAATTCACAAAGCCGGCGATCGAAAGATCGCCGGCTTTTTTGGTCTTCCAGAGTTGCACGCTGGAAGCACCATGTCGCGGCAATAAGTGCCCGGGCTGGTACCGCGCGAAAAGTCGAGACTGTTACGTGTTCAGCCTTGGCGCAGAAGCTGGTTAATGCGGCGCTGGAGCTGCCGCTTCTTCTTTTCGCTTTTCCGCAGGCGCCGATCGAGATCCGAGGCTGGCAGCTTGAATGCACGCTCCGAGCTAAATGCAGCGTCAACGAAACGATCGCGCCACACCATCATTTTAGTGAGAAAGGATCGCCCCCTCTCGAACGGGTCGAACTCCACCGGGACCTCTTTTGCAGAGCTATTGCGCACGATGCACCCGCGGGTCAGGCCGGATTTGCCATCGTCCGCCTCGCTGGCATGAATGAGCCTGTCGGGCGCGGCCTGGCGTCGGTCCAACATCCGTCGTCTCCCGGTGAAGATGGGGCGACCTTACCCGGCTCGCTTCCGCGTGAAAGGTCCGGGCGGGCGAATTGCGTCGTTAACGTAAATCGATGATGGCGTTGAAAGTGCGGGAAATCAGCCTTCAGGCTGCGCTCTCTCGCAATCCGCGCGCAATCTGCTTTTGCGCGTCGAATTCGCGACGTCGTCGCCCCAGCTCCTCGGCACTTAACATCGCGACATTGTTGTAATCCCGCTTCCAGGAAGCATCCGTGCTCCAGCGCAGGGGCGACTGCACCGTAGTCCGCGCGCTTGGCGCGGATTCCAGCACGCGCATCGCGAGCTCGAAAGTAAGGGTTTGCGAGGCTTGGTCGTGCGGCTTGCCAGCCGAATTGCCCAACGGAAAATCGGAGAATAAGAACCGAGGCACCGCCGCATGCTCCACAATGTCCTTGGCGCAACCCATCACAACCGTGGAAATGCCATTAGCCTCGAGATGCCGGGCGATCAGGCTGGTGGTCTGGTGGCAAACCGGACAGTTCGGGACCAGTACCGCGGCATCCACTCCGTCCTCCCGACAGCGCGCAAGAATTTCAGGCGCGTCGGTTTCGAGGGTGACGCGATGGCTACGGTTGGTCGGTGCCCCGAAGAAGCGCGGTCCGATAGCTCCGATGCGCCGTTCACGCACGAGCCGCTGCAGTTGCGGCAAGGGAAACCAGGTTCCGCTGTCCTCGGCTGACGTGTGCACGCGATCATAGGCGATGTGCGAAATTCGAACATCGTTTGTCTTTGAAGTGTCGCCGTCATATACAGAATAGAACTTTGCGCCCCCATTATACTTGGCGCCCGGTCCCTGATCGCCCCTGGCGGGATCAAACAGCGCTGCGGTCGTGACAATGGTCACGCGGGACTCGGCCAGCGGCTTCATCA
>JAICIT010000031.1 GCA_025960445.1 Bradyrhizobium sp.
GTGGCTACGGCAATGACGGGCAACGCGAACGTCCTCGACCAGCGCGCGCGAGGCACCCTGAGAACTCAAGCCAGCCAGGATACAAAGCTGCAGGCACCCAACGACGATGCCGCCCTGCTCCGCGACCACCAGCTCAATGTTGGGATCATTCTCGACCGCTTCGAAGGCGCGGAAATATGACGATGGCAGCGGCTGTCCAATCCGCTCGCGTCCGCTGCCGAGCGGATCGTCAGCCAACATCGCAACAATAGCCCCGACGTCGTCGCGACGGGCACGCCGAATAGTAACAGCGGAAATTTCAGCCATGATATTCCGGCATTCTAGCGCGCTGGTGGCAAGCCGAGAGATTGCTCGGTCTCGCCAATCCACCGACGCACCGCGGCATAACCATCCAGGTGGAAGCCGCCCTCATGCGCCAGCCGGGTATAAGCCAGTAGCGAGATGTCGGCGAGCGAGAGGTCATCACCCACCAGAAATCGGCTCGTGGCCAATTGATGCTCGAGCCTCGCAAGCGCCGCATAGCCGCGCTTGACTTTGTCCGGATCGAGGTCAGATGCCGGCCTGCCCTGATATTTCATCTGGAAACGACAGACCGCCACATAAGGCTCGTGGCTGTACTGCTCCCAGAAAAGCCATTCATCCATCTTCGCCGCTGCGAATGCGTCGGAGGGAATGAGATCACTATCGCGGGCGAGATATCGAACGATTGCGTTGGATTCGGCCAGCGTGCGGCCGTCATCGAACTGCACGGTGGGTACCTGCCCGGCGCCGTTTAGCTTGAGAAATTGTGTGGTGCGGGTTTCGCGCTTGAGGGTGTCGACATCGATCCAGCTATAGGCCAACGCCAGCTTGTCACAGACCCATTTCACCTTCAGGCAATTGCCGGAATTGCGATCGCCGTAAATCTTCATCGATGCGGGCCTTCCCCTAAGGCCGCATCGGAACAGCCGCACGATCGCCTGTCAAGGAATGGAGGCGACGCGCCGATCAGAATTTGTAGCCGACCCCGAAACGGGCACTATTCATTGTGACCGGCGTATTCTCAACGGAAAGGAATTTGATGTATTCCCATTCGCCGCGAACGAACAGGCAATTCCACAACATGTATTCCAGACCGAGGCCTCCGGTCCAGCCGACCACGAAATTGTTAGTCCTCTCCTGGGTTCGACTCTGCGATACCGAGGGCACCGCAAAGGGTACCCCGATTACGGTCGTCGTAACGCCAAAGATGTCTGTGCTGGTGACATCGTCCCGTCTCGTGACCGCGCTGGTCACATTGCGATAGACATCCATGCGTCCCACCGCGATGCCGCCGAACACGTAAGGCAGGAAGTTGTCAGTTGCCCAACCGGCGCGACCCCTGAACGTGATCGCGTCCTTGATCTGCGCCCTCGCGTTGCCGCTCAGGGTTACGAAATAGCTGGTGCTAACGCCGGGCGTCGAGGGTTGGCCGGGTGGATCGACAATTTGAAGCGGCCCGATCGAAGCAGTCGATGCGCCGACTAGCCTGTTGACGTAATTGTAATTGGCCTCGACCCCAAACACGAGATCGTCCCACTGATAGTTGCGGCCTACGAAACCGCCGAAGCCGGTGCCCTGTACGTTGGCTTTATTGAGCAGCGACAATTGCGACGTAGGTTGCTGAAGTACGCTGTTGCGAAAAATCGTATTGGTCAGGCCGACGACGCTTTGGCTGAAATCCATATTCGCCGACGAGTATCCGATCTGGCCGCCGACGTACCAGCCGTCCCAATTTCGGGTGGTGGTGCTCAGCGTCGGAGGAATACTGCCACGGAGGTAATCGGGCAGATCGGCTGCGCTCGCGCCGGACGCCAATCCGACCACTACCGCCGTCAGCAAAAACCTACGCATCGCAACCCCCATCAAACTCTTTGACTTGCGCCAGATCATCGCGCGTTAACCTTAACCAATCCTTGTCGTCGCGGGTCTTCCGCAAAACAAAACGGCGCGGAAGCTGCCGCGCCGTTTGAAAAAATTAAAACTCAGCTGTCGATCACCCCTTGCGCACCAACGGCGGCGGGTACATCGCGGGGGTGTCGAGATTCCAGCGCACGCCGAGCATCAAATCGTGCGACGAAATGCTCTTGAACGTCGTCGGGTTCACAATGTTGTTGGTGCCGTCGAACGTGTGAAGATCGCCAGTCAGGCCGTCTCCCATGTTGAGATAACGATAGGCGAGTTCGATCGTGAAGTTGGGGCTTACGTTATACGCGACACCCGCGTGAAGCGCCCAGGCGAGATTCCATTTCGACACGTTATCGCCCAACGCCAGTCCCGGCAGCGCGCCTCCGCCATTGTTCGCGATGCCCTGATCGGTGAAGTTGGCGATCGAGACCCGTGCCGCACCGACGCCGGCGCCGATAAACGGCGTCATGCACCACCAGGTGCCGAGATCGACGTAAGCGTTGGCGAGAGCCACCCACTCGGATTTGGTCGCGTGATACGTATCTGTGCCGACACCGCCGGGATAAGTGATGCTATCCGTTCCAAAGAACTGCGAGTTGCCGCGGTATTCGCCGGTTACATCGAAGCGCAGCCAATTGTTGAATTTGTAACCGACACCGAAACCGAAAATGCCCGCGGTGTTGAAACCGAGATGCTGGTCGGACGTCGTGTTGTTCGCGTCCAGCGCGTTGTTCAGGCGATTGACGCGCTGATTGCTGAATCCGATATCGCCGCGGAGATACCAGCCGCCAAAATCCTCGATTATAGGCGCCGCATACATCGGAGGCGCCGCGATAGAAGGCATGTCAGCGGCGAACGCGGTCGATGACAAGAGTGATGCCGCTCCGGCGGCAACGAGATACTTAACGCTACGCATTGTTTCGTCCTCTTGACCAGTGAGGCAGCAACGGACCCCTCACATCTGAAAACTCACGGCCGGACGATGCCAGTAAATGTTTAAGCGCCGCTTAACCCTAATTCTTAAGGTTGATAATCTCTTAACGCAGCGGCGCGTGAGCGCAGGGGAGCGGTGGACTGCAAACGAAGGCAAGCCCGCCACACACGCTAACAATATGTTTAGATCACTCCGCCGAGAGATGCGCGTCAGCGTCAGTATGCTGTCTTCGGCAGCCTCGGCAGAAACACGGCGAGCAGTCCGATCGCCGGCAAAAACGCGCAGACGTGATAGACGAATGCGATGCCAGTATGGTCGGCGACCCTGCCGAGAACCGCAGCACCGAGACCGCCAATCCCGAAAGCGAATCCGAAAAATACTCCGGAGATCAACCCAAAACGATGCGGCATCAGCTCCTGCGCAAACACGATAATGGATGAAGTTGCCGACGAAATAATGAAGCCGATGAAGACCGTCAGCACCGCGCTCGCGAACAGGCCGGCGTAAGGCAGCGCCAGCGTGAACGGGAGCGCACCAAGGATCGAAAACCAGATCACGTATTTGCGTCCGAACCGATCGCCGAGCGGCCCGCCGAAAAACGCCCCGGCCGCATTCGCTGCGAGAAACACAAACAGATAGAGTTGGGCAGCCTGGGTGGAAACGCCGAATTTGTCGATCAGGTAGAAGATGTAATAGCTCGACAAGCTCGAGACATAGAGCTGCTTGGAAAACAACAGCGCGACCAGCACGACGAGCGCGATCATGACCCGACGGGAGCTCGGGCCATTTGCATCGGCATGAACCGCCGCTGCCTTCCTGGTCGTGATCTGTGGCCTGTACCAATGCCCGATGCGCCACAGAATGACGATTGCAAGGAACGCGATCGAGGAAAACCACGCGATGCTCGGCTGCCCGAACGGCACCACGATCAACGCCGCGAGCAGCGGGCCCATCGCGGTGCCGGCGCTGCCGCCAACCTGAAACACCGATTGCGCGAAACCGTAGCGGCCGCCCGAGGCAAGCCGCGCAATCCTCGCCGACTCCGGATGAAACACGGCGGAGCCGAGTCCGACCAATGACGCGGCGGCGAGGATGACCAGATAGTGCTGAGCAACGCTGAGCAGCAACAGCCCGAAGAACGTAAACCCCATGCCGATCGCGAGCGAAAACGGCTGCGCCTTGCGATCAGTGAAATGTCCGATCATCGGCTGCAGCAGCGATGCCGTGAACTGGAACGCCAGTGTGATCATTCCGATCTGCGCGAAATCCAGCGCGTAGCTGTCTTTGAGAATCGGATAAACCGATGGGATCAGCGACTGCATCGTGTCGTTTAGAAAATGCGAAAGGCTGATGCCGCCAAGCACGATGTAGGCAGGTCCCGCCGCGGCAGCATTGCTTGCAGCTGATCGCGAAGTCACCTCCGGCACGGTCACCGGCGCAACCAGTGCTTCTTCGGAGACCACGACGGATTTGTTCAAGAGATTATTCCCAATGGATTCGAGAGTCGGCAAGCGTTCCTACGACGGCGAGGCGTCGCCGACCAGCACCATTAGATAATAGCTGCGATGCGATCAGGCAGCCGAGGCGTGGCCCAGCGCCGAGACAATGTGATCAACCACTTCCTCGACCAGGATGCGGTCGTCGCCTTCACCCATCACGCGAATAACGGGCTCGGTTCCGGACGATCGCACCAGTAGGCGGCCATGGCCGTTGAGCCGTTTTTCACCAGCCATGATCGCCGATTTGACTTCAGCATCGTCGAGCGGCTTGCCGCTGCGGTAACGGACATTCTTCAGGATCTGCGGCAGCGGATCGAAGCGGTGGCAGACCGCCGAAACCGGACGGCGCAGTTTCTGCACCACTGCAAGCACCTGCAGCGCCGCGACAAAGCCATCACCGGTTGTGGCGTAGTCGGACAGGATGATGTGGCCGGACGGCTCGCCGCCAAGGTTGTAGCCGCGGCTCAGCATCTGTTCGAGGACGTAGCGATCTCCGACCGGCGTGCGCACGAGTTCGAGTCCCAGGCCTTCGAGAAAACGTTCCAATCCCAGATTGGACATCACGGTGGCAACAATGCCGGGCTTCGCAAGACGGCCGTCTTCCTTCCAGCTTTGCGCAATCACCGCGAGCAACTGGTCGCCATCGATGAGATGGCCGCGCTCATCGACCAGGATGACCCTGTCGGCGTCGCCATCCAGGGCAATGCCGATGTCGGCGCGCATTTCGCGCACCTTTCGGCTCAGCGCTTCGGGTGAAGTCGAGCCGCATTCCTTGTTGATGTTGAATCCGTCAGGGTCGACGCCGATCGGAACAACGTCCGCTCCAAGCTCCCAAAGCGCTTCCGGCACCACCTTGTAGGCCGCGCCGTTGGCGCAGTCGATCACCACGCGCAGGCCTTCCAGGCTTAAGTCGCGCGGCAGCGTGCGCTTGGCGAACTCGATGTACCGGTCATGGACGCCATCGATGCGGCGGGCGCGCCCGAGACTCGCGCTCTGTGCCAGCTTCTTGTCGATCGATTCATCCAGTAGTTGTTCGATCTGTTTTTCGACGTCGTCGGATAGCTTAAATCCCTGAGGACCGAACAGCTTGATGCCGTTATCCTCAAATAAATTGTGAGAGGCCGAAATCATCACGCCAAGGTCCGCGCGCATCGACTTGGTCAGCATCGCCACGGCGGGCGTCGGCATCGGACCGAGCAGCAGCACGTCCATGCCGACCGAGGTAAAGCCGGCGACAAGCGCGTACTCGATCATATAGCCGGAAAGCCGCGTGTCCTTGCCGATAACGACACGATGGCGATGGTCGCCACGCTGAAATACCAATCCAGCCGCCTGCCCTACCTTGAGCGCCAGCTCCGGCGTGATCAGACCGTTGGCACGTCCCCGAATCCCATCGGTACCGAAATATTTGCGGCTCATATATCCCCCAGCAGCCACGGAGGCTTCTCCAACTGATCCGGCGAGAAGCTTCCCGCGCGCCATCCGGGCGCGTGTAGCGGAGTTATAATGCGTTCGGGGCTAATATGGATTCAAAAAATATGATGAATAATTACCGGGAACGCTCGAATTCAAGGCGTTAAACCGTTGATGCACAAGGTTTATGTCCGGGAACTGCGGCTTCAACCCTATTATTTCTTGCGCCAGACGTGATGATCGGCTTTCGAGGGCGCCGGCTGGGTAACATTCACCGGGTCCGATCCAGGGAAGGTCTCCTCGAGCCCCTCCTCCAGCGCCTCTTCGAGCAAGCGCTTCTCGGCGGCTTCGGAGTCCTTGGGATTTGTGCGTGGTCCGGTCATGGATGCCTCCTGGCCGCAGCCTGTTCGGTGAACCGATTTTGCGTGACCCTCAAGCATGCTAGATGAACAGCAAAGCCGTAAATGCAAGAAGGGGCCGGAAACGTTTCATGAAGCACATCACCTGCATCGAAGACCTGCGCCAGGTTCACATGCGAAAGGTGCCAAAGGCATTTTTCGATTATGTCGATCGCGGCTCCTATGCCGAGGAAACGCTGCGCGCCAATCGCGAGGACCTGCAGCACATCAAGTTTCGGCAACGCATTCTGGTGGATATTTCGTCGCGCGATCTTTCGACCACCATCGTCGGCGAGAAGGCCAACCTCCCGCTGATCCTGGCGCCGGTCGGATCAACCGGTATGCAGTTCGGCGATGGCGAAATTCACGCCTGTCGAGCGGCCCAGGCGGCCGGGATTCCCTATACCTTGAGCACCATGTCAATCAACTCGATTGAAGACGTCGCGGAGAATGTCGAAAAGCCGTTCTGGTTTCAGCTCTATGTGATGAAAGATCGCGGGTTCTGCAAAGCGCTGATCGAGCGCGCGATGGCTGCCCGCTGCAGCGCGCTGGTGCTGACCGTGGACCTGCAAGTGATCGGGCAGCGTCACATGGACATCAAGAACGGCTTGTCGGTGCCGCCTCAACTGCTGAACCTGAAAAACGTGTTGGACATCGCAACCAAACCGGCCTGGGTGCGCGGCATTCTGGGCGCCAAGCGCCGAAACTTCGGCAATATCGCCGGGCACCTTCCCGGAGCGCAGGATCTCGCCTCGGTGTCAGGCTGGGTCGCATCGCAGTTCGATGCTTCGCTGAACTGGAAAGATGTCGACTGGATCCGCAGCATCTGGCCGGGCAAGCTGATCATCAAAGGCATCCTCGATGTCGAGGATGCGGAGGAAGCGGTCAAGACAGGCGCGCAGGCGCTGGTGGTTTCCAATCATGGCGGACGGCAGCTTGACGGCGCGCCGTCCTCGATCGAAGTGCTGCCGGAGATCGCCGAGACGGTAGGATCGCAAATTGAAGTGCTGTTCGACGGCGGAATCCGCTCGGGGCAAGATGTGATGCGGGCGCTGGCGCTTGGGGCGAAGTCCTGCATGATCGGCCGCGCCTATATTCACGGCCTCGGAGCGTTCGGCGGCCCCGGCGTTGCCAAGGCCATCGATCTGATCGCCAACGAACTCAGCGTCACCATGGGATTGTGCGGCGTGAACAAGATCTCGGAAATCGACGATCACGTGCTGGCGGTTTGAAGCGAAATCCGGCCGTTGCAAACGACGGCCGGATGAGGCTGCCCATCACATCGGCGGCGTGATGCCGTCACGGCCAACGTTGACGCGATTGGCCTCAAGGGTGCCATCTTCTTTTTTGGTGGCCCCGAAGATGATGATCTTGGCGCCTGGTTTCAGTTCGGATTTTTCGCCCGGGACAAAGGTGACAATTGGCGTACCCGGCGGCACGACGACTTTCTTCTCGCCGTCCTTGTACTTGACCAGGATATTTTGCCCATCGGTAGCGGCAACAGTCTCCGCAACTGTTGCGTTGATCATGGTGCTGTTCGGGCGCAGATCCCAAGGGCGAAAACCTTCTGCTACCCCGCGCTGGGCTTCGGGGAAAATATGGACCGCAAGCGCCTTCTGGGTGCCGTCCGGCTCCGGCATTGCGGAGACGCCGATATAGGAGCCCTGCTTGATTTCCGACATGGCGATTTTGGCCACACCCACGACCGCCACATTATCGGTCATGCGCACCTTCAGTTCATTGCCGTCACGCGATTTTACAGTCAGCAACGAACCATCGACCGCTTCGATCGTACCGCGCACACGCACCGTCGGCGGTTGCTGCGACCACGCTTCCAGTCCCGCCAGGGACATGACCATCAACGAAGCCGCCAACGCGCGCGGCACGATCCAGGATGTTTTCGGCATGACTTTTTGTTCTCCAGACTCTTTTTCGATGTCTAGGAGAACACCGGGATCGAACGGCTATTCCGGTACAACCACCAGTGGCATGCCTATCCCCTAGGCCGACTGCGTCGATTGTCCCGGATGTCGGCCAGCACGTTGGGGCAGCAAGAGCACACATGCGACAATGAAAATCGCAATTGCAGCCGAAGCCATCGGCCGGCTCAAATCAAGTCCGCCATGGCTTACTGGCTTGTCGAGGAAATCCCCAATTGTTGCGCCGAGCGGGCGAGTGAGGATAAACGCTGCCCAAAAGAGCGTCACCCGCGAGACATGCGTCCAGTAATACGCCGCGGCAACGATCATCAGCCCGGCCCCGAAAACCAGCGCACCGCCTTCGTAACCGAGGCCGCCAGTATCGGCCAGCCAATCACCGAGGGCAGTACCGAGAGTTTGCGAGAACGTGATCGCCGCCCAATAGAAAGCTTCTGGCTTGGGTGTGCTGACCGTATTCACCGAAATCGTACCTTGGGACCGGTACCACAGGCCAAGAACGATCATCAGGCAGACGAACAAAAGCGTGGAGCCACCAGTGTAGCCGATGCCCAATGACCGATCCGCGAAATCGGCCATTGTGGTACCGAATGTAGTGGAGGCAACAATCGTGGCCCAATAGAGAAAAGGATGAAACTTCCTGGCCGCAATTTGGCAGGCGACGAGTATCAGAAGCAGCGAAACAAAGATCACTGTTCCGACGAGATAGCCCCAATTCAGTGTCATGGTCACGGAATCGCCGCCGGTTTCGCCGAGCGTGGTAGCAGCGATTTTCATGATCCAGAATGCCAGAGTGACCGCAGGCACCTTGCTCAATGTCGCGTTATCAGTTTCATTCACGCTGTCTGACCTGTATTTCTCGCAGGGCGCCGCGCCAGCACATCCGGACAACGCCGCTCGTCCTGAGAAGGTCCGAAACGATTGCGCCGTTGCTTCGATGCCAACATGAAAGGTTGGTAATTGTGGAGCGCTCGCGCTTAGCGTCCAACTGATCTCCGCTTGAAATCGGTCGAGGGGTGGTTCGAGGCTTTTTGACTGGCCGCAAAGTCCGCGGTCACGGTTTTTCGAGATCGGCCTCAACCATCACGCGAAGCTCCGGGGTGACTTGCGGACGCTGACCGAACCAGAGTTCAAATCCGCGCACGGCCTGATGCAGCAGCATGCCCAACCCGTCAGCGGTATTCAGTCCGCGCGCGCGCGCGGAGGCGAGCAACGGCGTCTCAAGCGGAACGTACACGAGATCGGCGACAACAGCGTGCGACGGGAGCAATCCGACGTCGATCTCGAGCGCCGGCTGGCCGTGCATGCCGAGGGAGGTCGTGTTCACCAAAAGATCAATTCGCGGCAGCAAGTCACTGACGACGTTCCATGAAAGGGGAAGCACCTGACCACTGAATTGATCGGCCAGCGCGCGCGCCCGCTCCTCGGTCCGGTTTACCAGATGCACGCGCTTGAACCCGCGCTCAATCAATCCAAATACCACGGCGCGCGAAGCCCCCCCGGCTCCCAACACCATCGCGTCGGAGCCGGCAGCCCACCGGGGCGCGCAGGCGTCTAGATTGTTGATGAACCCCTCGACGTCGGTGTTGGTGGAAAGCAGCTCGCCACCGTCGTACCACAGCGTGTTGGCGGCGCCGACTGCAAGCGCGCGCGCGTCTGGTTTGGTCAGCGCCAGCGCGCGCTCCTTATGGGGAATGGTGATGTTCGCTCCGACAAAGCCGTGCGTTGAGAGATGCAGCACGAACTCGGCAAAGCCTTCCGGCGGCACCGCTTCGATATTATAGCCGCCCTCGATACCAAGTGTGCGCAGCCAGTAATGATGGATCAGCGGCGAGCGCGAATGCGCCGCCGGCCATCCAATGAGGCAGGCGGCACGGGGCTTGGTCACGGCTGTCATCGCCAGTCCTGTTGAGCGCACGTGAAAAGGCGCGGTCCTTTTCAAATCGGACACGCGGGCTTCGCTGTCAATGCTCCCCGTGCGCGTCGCGATGGTTAGGCGTCGGGCGCGACCCTGAATCGGCTAACCCGCCGCGACCGCATCCGATCCGGCGAAAGCCGTCTCGCGATGGCCTTTGATATCGGCGACGGCCCTCGCGATCGTTTCGCGGAATTTCGCGCGCGGCGGACTAACGCCATGGGTCAGCAGCACGCGCCGAACCGCCGGCGACGCGCCGGTGATGTAGAGCCGGATGCCCTGACGCTTCGCCCTGGTTGCGACTCGGCTCATTGCATTGGCGGCACTTGAATCGAGAAACGGCACCGCCGCAAGATCGACCACGAACGCCTGGCGCTTGTCGGCGATGCTGTCCAGCACCGTCCCGACCGCCGACGCCGCGCCAAAGAAGAAAGCACCGCTGATGCGATACACCAGCACGTCCGGGTCGGCGGCAAGTCGGGAATCGTAAGGCAGGCGGTCACCATTGCCGCTGTCTGCGCGATCGTCAGCCACCAGTGGCGCGTCGGCTTCGACGCCCGTCATCTCCGCCATGCGGTGAATGAATAGCACCGCGCCGAGCGCGAATCCGACCAGGATGCCTTCCGTGAGATCACGAAAGATCGTCAGCAGAAAGGTTGCGAGCAAGACCGTTGCGTCGCCCGGCGAGGAACGTAGCAGGGTCGCGAAGTCACGCTTCTCGGCCATGTTCCAGGCCACGACCACCAGCACCGCCGCGAGCGCCGCAAGTGGAATGTAACTCGCAAGCGGCGCTGCGATCAGCATGAACAGCAGCAGGAAAAGCGAATGCAGCATGCCCGAGACCGGACCCCGCGCGCCAGCGCGGATATTGGTCGCGGTTCGCGCGATCGTCCCGGTGACACAAATCCCGCCGAACAGAGCCGATCCGATATTGGCAAAGCCCTGCGCAACCAATTCGCAGTTCGAGCGATGCCGGCGGCCGGTCATGCCATCGGCCACCACAGCCGACAGCAGGGATTCGATCGCGCCAAGCAGCGCAAACGCAATCGCATCTGGTAATACCGACTGCGCTGTCTCCACCGAAAAATGCGGCAACGCCGGCCACGGCAATTCCCAGGGAATGCCGCCGAACCGGGTGCCGATGGTCTCCACCGGCAACGCGAGCGCCCAACTAGCGAAGGCCGCGACGGTTACGGCGATCAGGATACCGGGCCAGGTCGGCCGCAGCCTTCTGAGCAGGACAATGATGACAATGCTCGCTGCGCCCACGGCGATTGCCGAAACATTGGCGCTGGGCAATGCATGCGCCAGCGTCTCGAGTTTCGGAATCAACGCGCCGGGCTCCTTCGTCGCCAGTCTGATGCCGAGCAGATCCTTGAGTTGGCTGGCGAAGATGATGACGGCTATTCCTGCCGTGAACCCAACGGTCACAGGATAGGGAATGAATTTGATGTAGGTGCCAACGCGAAGCAATCCGGCGGCCATCAAAAAAAGCCCGGCCATCATGGTGGCGAGGATCACGCCCTCTGCGCCGTGACGTTCGGCCGTGAGGGCGACCAGCACGATGAAAGCGCCGGCGGGTCCGCCGATCTGAAACCGGCTGCCGCCGAGCAGCGAAACGATGAAGCCCCCGACCACGGCGGTATAAAGTCCGCGATCCGGCGTCACTCCCGATGCAATGGCGATGGCCATCGACAACGGCAGCGCGACGATCGCAACCGTCAATCCGGAGATCACATCGGCGCGGAAATCGGCGGCGTGATAGCCTTCCCGCAGCACCGTCAGCAGCTTGGGCGAATACAACTCAGCAAACGTTGGCTTACGCGTTCGACGGCCCCGCTCGCTTGCAACGCTCATCACCGCTCTCCGCGTCAAGTCGCGAATCGCGGTCGCGACGATGCTTAAGTTCTCGCGCCGGCCCGGCGTGGCGGGCCCGGCTCTTTCAGGCGCACGCCGCGTCCGCCAATATCGCTGCGCGCGTTTTCGCCAATCAATTCGACACCAGCGCTATTGAGCGCGTCGATCACCCTGGTCAGCGATTCGACGACGCCTCGGACGGTGCCGACGCTTGCCTCCATTCGCTGGATCGTCGGCAGGGAAACCCCGGCCAATTCA
>JAICIT010000032.1 GCA_025960445.1 Bradyrhizobium sp.
ACGTAAAAGCCTGTCGAGTTCATCCCAAGCGGATCCAACAGCTTGATTTTCTCGATCCCAAGTAGCGATTTTCCAGTCACCAGCTCCATGATCCGCCCGAGGATGTCGGTGGAGTGGCCGTACTGCCAAAGCGCCCCCGGCTGGTTGGCCAACGGCAGCTTCGCGATGCGCTCGGCGAATTCGGCGTTGTCGAAATCGCCCGCATAGATATCGGCGGCGGCATAGGCCTTGCGGACCAGGCTATCACCGTAAAATCCATACGTGATGCCCGACGTCTGGCGCATCAGATCGAGGATGGTCGGAGGATGGTTCGGTGGCACCAACTCCAGCGAACTCTTGCCGTCCTCGGTCTTCTTCTCGACGCCCACTTTGACGTTGGCGAAAGAGGGAATGTATTTGGAAACGGGATCTTCGAGCCGGAACTTGCCGTCTTCGATCAGCATCATCGCAACGACGCTCGTGATCGGCTTAGTCAACGAAAAAATGCGAAAGATCGTATCATCGGTCATCGGCAACTTGGTTGCGACGTCGCGTACACCGAAGAATTCGTGATAGACCGGCTTGCCGTGCTGCTGGATCAGCAGAATCGCGCCGGGAATTTTGCCCTGCGCGACCTTGTCGCGAAGGTAATCGCCGACTCGTTGGAGTTTTTGCTGATTGAAATGCGCGCCGGCCGGAATCTCGTAGGTGTCTGCCGCGCTAACTGAAGTCGCGATCGCGATCGTTACCGCCGCGCAGACAATCGACCGCAACACACTCCATGATTTCATGCCGCCCCTCCCCCGATTTTGATTTTGAGGGGAGTTTAACGCTCAGCTCATTCGGCACAAGGGCTGCCAAACTCAGCCAGCGCCTGCGCATGGAGGCGCGCGCTGTCGTCTGAAAAGCAGCAGAAGATGACGTGTCGGACCGCTGGGGCCACTCGCAGCGCAACTCCCGTTGCCGAGACCGCGATGCGAGCCGCGCGATCGGCGGGAAAACCGTAAATTCCGGTCGAGATGGCGGGAAAAGCGACGGAAGCCAGGCCGTGCGCCTGACAAATTTCGATAGCGTGCCTGTAGCAGGACGCCAGCGCCTCATCTTCACCCTGGTTGCCGGAATTCCAGACCGGTCCAACCGCGTGGATGACATGCCGCGCCGGCAGCCGATAGCCGGCGGTGATTTTAGCCTCGCCGGTCTCGCATCCGCCGAGGGTCCGGCATTCGGCAAGAAGCTCCGGGCCGGCTGCGCGATGGATCGCTCCGTCGACGCCACCGCCGCCCAGCAGTGACCGATTGGCGGCGTTGACGATCGCGTCAACGCTCAATGTCGTGATGTCGGCAACGATGACTTCCAGCCGCGCCGTTCCGAGCTGGAGAGCAGCCAAACTCAGGCGGAAGCGGGCGCGCTGATGGTGACGCCCTTGTCGGCAAGCAACTGTTGCAACTCACCGGCCTGGAACATCTCTCGAATGATGTCGCAGCCCCCGACGAACTCGCCCTTGACGTAAAGCTGAGGGATGGTCGGCCAGTTGGAATAGGTCTTGATGCCGTTGCGAAGGTCGGCGGATTCCAGGACGTTCAGGCCCTTATAGCCGACCCCGATGTGGTCGAGGATTTGCACCACCTGCCCGGAAAACCCGCACTGCGGAAACTGCGGCGTCCCCTTCATGAACAGGACCACATCGTTTGACTTCACTTCGTTTTCTATGAATTGCTCGATGCTCATATTCGCTTCCTTTGGCACGGCCCTGGCGACACACCCGGCAGGCCGGCATCAGCCCGTTAAACTCCAACTGCTATATAT
Source organism: Bradyrhizobium sp. (assembly GCA_025960445.1). Classification (GTDB taxonomy): domain Bacteria; phylum Pseudomonadota; class Alphaproteobacteria; order Rhizobiales; family Xanthobacteraceae; genus Bradyrhizobium. The sequence continues at coordinate 1,786 of JAICIT010000032.1, forward strand.
GTACTCCAAACCATTGTGCATCCAAAGTAAAATGGCGCGGAGCTGGCATGCGGGGGATAAATCGGCAGCTCGAAAATGCTGCCCGGAGGCGCTGAGCCAATCCATAGTCCGGGGGCATCGATCCCATGGCTTGCGATAGGCTTTTATCCCGCTCGGAAGCTCCTATTTAGGACAAGCTGTTTTCGGGGAACCCGTCTTCGAAAGCCACGTTCTTTGTCCAACCGGAGACCATCGTGACGAAACCAGCATCCGCCGCGGCTACCTCGGCCGCCCCCTGCACGTCATTGTTCTCCGATTCCGGCAGCCTGGCCCAGAAGCTGGTCGAGGCGTACCTGGAGGTGCGAAACGAGACCGAGCGCCGCGCCGCCTCGCTTAGCCCGGAAGATCAGCTGATCCAGTCGATGCCGGACGCTAGCCCGGCGAAATGGCACCGTGCTCACACCACCTGGTTCTTCGAGCAATTCCTGCTTGCCGAGCACAGCAAAGGCTACAAGCCATTCCATCCCGACTACGCGTATTTGTTCAACTCATACTACGTGACCGCCGGCCCACGGCACGCTCGCCATCAGCGCGGTCACCTGACCCGTCCCTCCGCCGAAGAGATCACCGCTTATCGCCGGCACGTCGATGCGGTGATGGTGAAATTCTTTCAGGGCGCTGGCGAGGATGCACTCGCCAAGCTCGTGCCGCTGGTGGAAGTCGGCCTCAATCACGAGCAACAGCATCAGGAATTGATGCTGACGGACATCCTGCACGCGTTCGCGCAGAATCCGATCCCGCCCGCCTACGATCCGGCATGGAAATTCCCGGCCTCAACGCGAACGGGCGAAGCGTGGATGACACTGAACGAGGGTATCCATACTGTCGGGCACAGTGACGACAGCTTTCATTTTGACAACGAAAAGCCCGCACATCGCGCACTGGTCGGCCCCGTGAAGATCGGGCGCCATCTCGTTACCAACGCCGAGTGGCTCGCGTTCATTAACGACGGCGGATATTCCACCCCGACGCTTTGGTTGATGGACGGATTTGCCACGGCCAGCAACGAAGGCTGGCAAGCGCCCGGTCATTGGCGCCAAATCGATGGCGAGTGGCTGGTCATGACACTCGCCGGGCTGCAGCCGGTCGATCCCGCCGCTCCCGTTTGCCATATCAGTTATTATGAGGCCGATGCGTTCGCGCGCTGGAGTGGCAAGCACCTGCCGACCGAAATGGAATGGGAGGTTGCAGCGCGCGCCGGGCATCTCAATGACGCGTTCGGGATCGTCTGGCAATGGACCCGCAGCGCCTACGCGCCCTACCCCGGCTATCGGGCGATTGAGGGCGCGCTTGGCGAATACAATGGCAAGTTCATGGTCAACCAATTCGTGCTGCGCGGCTCCTCGCTGGCAACCCCGAGCGGCCACAGCCGGCTCACCTATCGCAACTTCTTTTATCCGCATCATCGCTGGCAGTTCACTGGACTGCGCCTCGCCGACTACGCCACGTGATTTACGTCATTCAAGCGTGCCGAAAAGCGCGTTCAGGAGAGTGCCAATGAATGTTTACGCCCCCGCTTTGGCCAAAGCGCATCCGTTCGAGGAGCAGACCTCGGCCTTTGCGAGCGATGTACTCAATGGCCTCTCTAAGCATCCGAAGCAGTTGGCGCCAAAATATTTCTATGACGCTGCAGGATCAGAGCTGTTCGAGCAGATCACGCTGCTGCCAGAATATTATCCGACGCGCACCGAGCTTGGAATTCTGCGCGATCATGGCGCCGACATATCAGCGATCGTGCCCAAAGGCTCGGCCCTGGTGGAATTCGGCGCCGGTGCAACGACCAAGGTCCGTTTGCTGCTGGAGACGTGCGCGTTCGGAGCCTATGTTCCCGTCGATATTTCGGGTGACTTCCTGAAAGCGCAGGCGGACGCGCTGCGAAAGGATTTCCCCGGCCTTGCCGTCTATCCGGTCAACGCCGACTTTACTGCCGCGTTCACCTTGCCCGACGCGGTCGCAGCAATGCCGAAGGTCGGATTTTTTCCAGGCTCGACGCTGGGAAATTTTGAGCCGCATGAAGCCTGCGCGTTCCTGCGCAGCGCGCGCGAAATTCTCGGCCGCAATGCGCGGATGATTATCGGTGTCGATCTCGAAAAAAACGAGCGCGTGCTGTACGAGGCATATAACGACAAAGCGGGCGTCACGGCGCGCTTCAATCTCAATCTGCTGCATCGGATCAACCGCGAACTGGGGGGCAACTTCGATGTCTCGGCGTTCACCCATCGCGCAATCTACAATCGCGACCGTCATCGCATTGAGATGTACCTGATCAGCCGCAAGGCCCAGACCGTCCGGGTGTTGGGCCGCACTTTCTCATTCCGCGCCGGCGAAAGCATCCATACCGAGAACAGCTACAAGTACAGTCCCGAGCGTTTCGCGGGACTGGCGCGCGGATCAGGCTGGATCCCGAGCCACTGCTGGAGCGATGCCGCGGGGATGTTTTCCGTTCACGCGCTGGTTGCCTCGGACTGACGCTTTTGAGATCGAGGCCCCGCCGCGCCCGATCCAAGCGACAGCGACTCCCACACCGCGACGATGATCATGATCGCCGATGTCAGCAGAGACAGCATCAACGGCGACAACTCGCTCGCGAACCAGGCAAGAACCGCAAGCGCCACGATCCCGGCGCCATGCGACAGTTGAAGGAAGCCTCTAATCGAATGCTTGAACAGAATCGTTCCGACCAGAAACAGCAATGGTCCACCAATCGCGCTCAGGACGGTCTTGAGATCGGAATGTTCCGCCGGATGCGTCAGCACGAGTTCATCAGCAACGGCCGATAGAATTATGCCGGCCACAATCGGCATGTGCAGGTATGTATAGGCTAGCCTCGCCAGCCGGCCCGGCTCGCTGGATCTTGAGATCTGCTCGGAGCCGGCTTCGGCGCCCCTGTGAAAGTAGATCCACCACATCGCGATTGCGCCGACAAATGCCGAGGCGAAGGCGGTGACGGTTTCCGTGGTCCAGGTCAGATCGGCGAAAGTCGCGCCGGTGACAACGATCGATTCGCCGAGCGCGATGATAATGAAGCCGGCACAGCGCTCCGCCATGTGACCGCCCTCGATCACCCAATCCGCCACCGAAGAGGCGCCGTATTTCGGAATCCAGAACCGCGCCGCCGGAGAAATATACTCGATCGTAAGCGCGATTGCCCAAAGCGCCAGCCGTGTATTGCCGTGCGTAACACCGCCTGCGATCCAGAAAACAGCCGACACCGAGAGCCATATGGTGATGCGGACTGCATTCATGCGCGCCGAGCTTCGCGCCGGTGGTGTCGATACCCAAAGGAAGACGGTCTTGCCGACCTGCATTGCGGCGTAGGCCGCCGCAAACCAGATGCCCCGTGATTCGAAGGCCTTTGGAATCGAGGTGGAGAGCACAAGGCCGCCGAGCATCAGCAGGAACAGCAGGATTCGGACTGGCGTGAGCTCCGGATTAAGCCAGTTGGTGATCCAGGAGGTGTAAACCCACACCCACCACACGGCCAGGAATAGCATGGTCGTTTGCACGACCCCGAGAGGAGAGAACCTGCCAAGAAGGGTATGGGAAATCTGCGTGACCGCAAAAACGAACACCAGATCGAAAAACAATTCGGCGTAAGTGACGCGGCTGTGCTGGTTCGGCGCCATCGGGCGAAACAATTCGCCCCGCTTGCTGTCCGCTACCATGTCGATGCCACCCCGTACCGCCCCACGCATTTAGCTGTCCGGGGACCCGCACCGGCAGGTACTTCCGGATTGGTGAGTACCCCGGGCTCAGTCAGGGACGCCCGTCTGCAGCGCCAGCGCGTGCAAGACCCCGCCCATCTGGCCGCGCAAAGACTGATAGACGATCTGATGCTGCTGGACACGAGACTTGCCACGAAATGATTCCGAGATCACGGTTGCGGCATAGTGATCGCCGTCGCCGGCCAAATCGCGGATCGTGACTTCGGCGTCGGGAATGGCCGCCTTGATCATCGATTCGATTTCTCGGGCATCCATGGGCATCCCGGTTGTTCTCCAAAGCGGGGAATTTCAGTGTAGGCATCGTAACGCATCATGCGCCGAAGCGGGAGCGGTATAATAGTTTAGGCCGCGTTCGGACGCAAAATAGGCTTTTTGCAGAGCGCTCTACATCGCGAAATTTGCCACACCATATTGATCCCGTCCGTGCAAACCGGACGTGCGGACTGTTCCTAGCCCGAGCTGCAAAGACTGACCAAGAGGCCGACCAACATGAGACTTCCCGGTCCCGACCACCCGATAACGATTACGCCGAACCCCAAACGCGTCCGCGTCTCGATCGATGGCGTGGTGATCGCCGACACCACCCACGCGCTGACCCTGAAGGAAGCGAGCTATCCCGCCGTGCAATACGTGCCGCGCACCGACGCCAATCTGACGCTTATGTCGCGGACGGACCGGGTAACGCACTGCCCCTACAAGGGCGATGCGAACTACTTCAGCGTTGTTGCCGGCGGCAAAACCGTCGCGAATGCGGTCTGGACTTATGAAATGCCGTTTCCGGCAATGGCCGACATCGCCGGGCACCTGGCCTTCTACCCGGATAAGGTCAAGATCGAGGAAGTGGCCTGAAAGACGCCGCGAGCGGTTTCCGGGGCATGATAATCGGAAATCGCCGTTAGACCCTGAAGATCGTGAGGCCCAGGATCAGCAGCACCAGGAAGATCACCACGAAAACATAGAACAGGAAGCGGGCGACATCCGCCGATGCAGCAGATATCCCGGTGAAGCCGAGGATTCCGGCGATGATCGAAACCACGAAAAAGATCAGCGCCCATTTCAAAATCGTCATCGCCGCTACTCCAGCTTTGGGCCGCTCCGATCCTTGGCCCCTCACGAAACCCACGATGTAACTTCGCGCAATGGAACTTGTTCCAGGCCGGGAAGATCGCTATTTGCCGGCTCGCCGGATGTCTCTGCGGCAGTTTCTCCGAGGCGCTTTCGGGCCGGTCACGTAATCGGAGATTGCAGTGTTTGCCAGGTGATGGATGGCGTTCTTAATGCCGCAGGTGAACGGTCACGAACCCAGCGATTCCTCTGCCCGTTCGCAAAACACCCGCTGTGCGGCGCAAGAATCCGAACTTGCTGAATCAGGTTCCCGGCGGCAACATCTGGGGCCATCATCTCCGGGGCTTGCATGACGTCTATTTCCAGCACTGTGGAGTCCGCTCAGGTCGGCACGGCTGCACAGGTCAAAGTCCGCAATTTCGCGCTCGATCGCACCCGGACCTTCCTGACGCTGGTGGTGCTCGTCCACCATGCCGTCATTCCATATACCTATTTCGGGCACACCGACCCAAAGTCGTGGATCGGATTTGACGCTGTCGTGCTCGCCACCGACAGCTTCTTCATGGCGATGTTCTTTTTTCTCTCCGGCCTGTTCGTCTGGCCAAGCCTTCGCCACAAGGCGCCACAGATTTTTATTCGGGATCGTTTGCTCCGGCTCGGCCTGCCATTCGTGATCGCTGCATTCACCATCATACCCCTCGCGTATTACGCGATCGCACTTCGCCATTATCCAAATATTGGGTTCGCGGAATTCTGGTGGAACACAATCACCGTTGGCCCTTGGCCGAGCGGTCCGATCTGGTTCGTATGGCTGTTGCTCGCGTTCGACCTGTCGGCGAGCCTGCTCTATCGGCTTTCAAACGGATTGGTCGATCCGATCAACCGAATGTCGTTGCGCGGCTTCGACAGGCCGGCTCTTTTTTACCTGTTCCTGCTAGGCGTCACTGCGGTGCTTTTAATTCCGGCGCGGATCTACTACGGACCCAGCCATTGGTTCGAATTCGGTCCGTTCTCGGTCCAGGCGAGCCGCTTGCTGTTCTATGCCGCCTACTTCTTCATCGGAGCCGGGGTGGGTGCTGCGAATTTCGAGCGTGGCCTGCTAAGCGCGAGCGGGCGGCTGGCCAACAGCGGCTGGACCTGGGTGATCGCGACGATCATTCCGTATTGCCTGCTCTGGGCGCTCATTGCCATCAAGCGCGAAATACTTGGCAATCCCCCGGTGCTGCCGACCTGGTACGAAGCGAGTTACGGCCTGTGTTTCGTTGCCTTCAGCGCCGCCATACTGTTCGCGATCCTGGCCTACTTCCTGAAATTCAACCGATCGGGATGGAGCATTTTGGATCCGATGCAGGCCGATGCATACGGCATGTTTCTCGTGCACTACCCGATCGTGCTCTGGCTGCAATATTGGATGTTCGACTTCGACCTGCCGGCGGTTGTGAAGGCCGTGGTCGCGTTCGTGCTGACCGTCGTACTGAGCTGGGCCGCAACGGCTGCGTTACGCAAGATCCCCGGTGCCAAGCACGTGCTCTGAAAGAGATCGTGCTGGGCGCTGCTCTCATCCCCGAAGGATGGAAAACCCGACCAAGTTTCCTTGGCCGGGCTGTACATGGAGCTACGTTCTTGCCTCTGAGAAGGCTAGTGATCACATTCTGCTTGCTGCAGCGGCGGTGACCTTCGCCGTTACTACGGTGCCAACTTGGTCTTAAGCGAGTCGAACTTACCGTTGAGGTTGCTGCCCAGGCCGTTCACGGCGGCAATAATCGCGAGCGAAATTCCGGCTGCAATCAGGCCGTATTCGATCGCGGTAGCGCCGGATTCGTCCGCGAAAAACTTCTTGAGAACGCTCTTCATCATACCTCCAGAGGGGTTGTGCTTCGGATCATAAGCAACCTGAAGGTAGGTTAGAGCAGCTTAAAGTTGAGTGAATCCAACTGAATCAATTATAGATAGTGATTCGGCCGTGGCGCAATTCGACAGTGCTGCAATGTATCCGAATCCCGATGCTGAGCCCCCGGATGGATATGCGATAAGCCGGACGATTTGCCGAACCATGCCCCCGCACCGCTTAACCGCTCAAGTCAGGACGCGCCGCCGTTCATGTAAGCCGGAAACCAGCCCTCGAACCCGGCCTTGAGTGAGGCGATCGAAACCGCGGGTTCGCCCGCGATGGCAATGGCATCGCCGCCGCTCGTACCGATGCGAACGCAAGCCACATCGGCACCCCTCATTTTCGCCAACACTCGCCCCGCGTCTTCCGCGCGCACCGTCACGATATACCGTGCCTGGTCTTCGCCGAACCAGTACGCATGCGGGACAATGGCCGCGGGTGCCGCCGATAGCTCCGCGCCTAACCCGCCTGCCATTGCCATTTCGGCGAGCGCGATCAACAGGCCGCCGTCCGATACGTCATGCGCCGCCGTTGCGGTGCCTGCGTGGATCATCCCGCGCACGACATCGCCATTGCGTTTCTCGGCGGCGAGGTCGACGGGTGGGGGTGCGCCCTCCTCCCGGCCGCAGATGTCGCGCAGGTAAACCGATTGGCCCAGCCAACCGTGGGTTTCGCCGATCAGCAGGATCGCCTCGCCTTCCGCCTTGAATGCAAGCGTCGCGGATTTCGAAAAATTGTCGAGCAGCCCAACTCCGCCGATCGAGGGTGTTGGCAGGATGCCGCGGCCGTTGGTCTCGTTGTAGAGCGAGACGTTGCCGGAGACGACGGGGAAATCGAGCGCGACGCAAGCTTCCGCGATCCCTTTCAGGCAGCCGACGAATTGGCCCATGATCTCGGGCCGCTCGGGATTGCCGAAATTGAGATTGTCGGTGATCGCCAGCGGTCGCCCGCCCACCGCGGTGATATTGCGCCAGGCTTCCGCAACCGCCTGCTTGCCGCCTTCAAAAGGATCGGCCTCGCAATAGCGCGGCGTCACATCGACGGTGAGCGCCAGCCCCTTCGGCCCGTCCTGCACTCGCACCACCGCGGCATCGCCGCCGGGGCGCTGTACCGTGTTGCCCAAGATAACGTGATCGTATTGCTCCCAGACCCAGCGCTTCGAGCACAGCTCCGGCGTCGCAATCAACTTGGCCAACGCGGATGAAATTCCGATCGGCGCTTTGACATCGCGGGCATGGATCACCGGCTGCGGCGGTGAGGCGACATGCGGGCGATCGTACAGCGGCGCCTCGTCGCCCAGCTCTTTTATCGGCAAGTCCGCCATGACGTCGCCGCCATGCTTCACCACGAAGCGCTTGCTCGGCGTGGTGTAGCCGACCACGGCGAAATCGAGTCCCCATTTCCGGAAGATCGCCTCGGCCTGCTTTTCCTTTTCGGGCTTGAGCACCATGAGCATGCGCTCCTGGCTCTCGGACAGCATCATCTCGTAGGCACTCATGCCGGTCTCGCGCGTCGGCACCGCGTCGAGATCGAGATCGACGCCGAGATCGCCCTTGGCGCCCATTTCCACCGCCGAACAGGTCAGCCCCGCCGCGCCCATGTCCTGGATCGCGATCACGCAATCGGCTTCCATGATCTCGAGGCACGCTTCCAGCAACAACTTCTCGGCAAAGGGATCGCCGACCTGCACGGTCGGACGCTTCTCGGCGGAGTCTTCGTCGAACTCGGCTGATGCCATCGAGGCGCCATGAATGCCGTCCCGGCCTGTCTTGGAGCCGAGATAGACAATCGGCATGTTCACGCCCGACGCCGCCGCGTAGAAAATTTTATCGCTGTCGGCGAGGCCGACCGCCATAGCGTTGACGAGGATGTTGCCGTCGTAGCGAGTATGGAAACGCACCTGTCCGCCGACCGTGGGCACGCCGAACGAATTGCCGTAACCGCCCACACCGGCGACGACGCCGGACACCAGATGTCTCGTCTTCGGATGCTCCGGTGCGCCGAACGACAGCGCATTCAGGCAGGCGATCGGGCGAGCGCCCATCGTGAAAACGTCGCGCAGGATGCCGCCAACTCCGGTGGTTGCGCCTTGATACGGCTCGATGTAGCTCGGATGGTTGTGGCTCTCCATCTTGAACACCACCGCCTGCCCGTCGCCGATATCGATGACGCCGGCGTTCTCGCCCGGTCCCTGAATTACCCACGGCGCTTTGGTCGGTAACCCGCGCAGATGCAGCCGCGATGATTTGTACGAGCAGTGCTCGTTCCACATCGCCGAGAAGATCCCAAGCTCGGTGAAGCTCGGCACCCGGCCGATCAGCTTCAGGATGCGCTCATATTCGTCCGGCTTCAGGCCGTGGCTGGCGACGAGTTCGGGCGTGATTTGCGGCTGGTTCATGAGGCTCTTGCGCGATTAAGCTGTCTTATTAGGGAGATCGGCGACGGCGGAAAAGGCCTTTTAGGACGCAATTTCCCGCTGTCCATAGCTTTACCGGCGGATCACGAATGCCGGCGATTTGCACATCGGGTGCGGATCGGATTTAAGGACGGAATAATTCAATTGAAGGCCCAATCGCGTGCATGACCTGACCAAATCCGCATTCCTCAACCGCCCCGACCTGCACGTTGCGACCTCAGGCGAATTCAAGGGCTGGCGCACGTGGAGCCGGGACAATTTCGAGACCCATAACGGCCCGTTCTGGCATCGCATGGAGGATGACGGCCGCATTCGTTGCGCGTTTCGAGTCGAAAAAAAGCACCTCAATGGGATGCGCAACGTCCATGGCGGCGCCTTCATGGGATTTGCGGATTATTGTCTGTTCGCGACCGCCGCGCCGGTGCTGCAGGGGCCGGGAGTGACCGTATCGTTTGGCTGTGAATTTCTCGATGCGGCGCGCGAAGGCGAACTGGTCGAGGGGTCGGGCGAGATCATGCGGGCCGGCGGCTCGATGATCTTCATGCGCGGTCTGTTAACAAGCGGGGAGCGCCCACTGTTCACATTTTCAGGCACTATCAAGCGGATGAAGTGGCGACCGCCAGCCGCTGCCGGCAACGACGCCGCATAACGCATCTCTCAAATCAGGCGGCGCGCTCCAGATGCGCTGCGAGCCCTGCGAACAGGCCGCGACCGTCAGTACATCCCATGATGTCTTCGACGTGGTTTTCCGGATGCGGCATCATGCCGAGCACGTTGCCTCGCTCGTTGACGATTCCAGCGATCGAATGCGCCGCGCCGTTGATGTTGGAAGGCGCGTCCACCACGCCCTCTTTCGAGCAATAGCGATAGAGCACCCTTCCCTCGCCCTCGAGCCGTTTCAGCGTCTCATCGTCGGCCTCGTAATTGCCCTCGCCGTGGGCAATCGGCACGCGAATGACCTGCCCGGCGTTGTAGCCGCGCGTGAATGGCGAGTCGGATCGCTCGACCCGCAGATGCACATCGCGGCAAACGAACTTCAATTGCGCATTGCGCAT
>JAICIT010000033.1 GCA_025960445.1 Bradyrhizobium sp.
TCAAGGGCGCGATGCTGATCGGCAATGGACCGACCGACCTCCATCGGATCACCATGATTGGCAACGATCTTGCGCTCGATACCGGTATCGGCACCTGCGGCAAGAATGGCCAAGGCGTACCGGTCGGTGTCGGCCAGCCGACACTGCGAATGGAGCGGATAACGGTCGGAGGTACGGGCGGATGAGCATCAACCATGAAGCGCTAAGGCCCAAGGCGTCGGGATGGCGCGCGCAATTGGTCCAACTCGCCGGCATCGTGCTGGTGGTCTTCCTCGGCAAGGGCGCGCTGGCCGAGCCGTTCTATGTGCCGTCCGGCTCAATGGAGCCGACGCTTCAGATCGGCGATGCGCTGCTCGCCACGAAATTCGCCTACGGCTACAGCACGGCCTCGCTGCCGATCCAGATCAATCTGCCCGAGACCGGTCGGGTGTTCGCCGAGACTCCGAAGCGCGGAGACGTCGTGGTATTCCGCTGGCCGGGCGACCGATCGCAGGCCTGGGTCAAACGCGTCGTGGGCTTGCCCGGCGATCGCGTTCAGATGCGGCAGGGACAGCTCTTCATCAACGGCCGCGCGGCTGAACTGAAGCCGGATGGCATCGGCCAGGCCGAAGATGACAATGGCGCCAGAGAGTCCGCCTATCGCTTCATCGAGACGCTGCCGGGTGGCGTCAGTCACGAGATCTTCAAGCTGCGCGACAATGGCCGGCTGGACAACACGCCCGAAGTGGTGGTGTCGCAGGGACGGCTGTTCGTGATGGGCGACAATCGCGATAATTCCGCCGACAGCCGCGTTCCGGTGCGCGATGGCGGGGTCGGCCTGCTGCCGATGAACGATCTGGTCGGCCGCGCCGATGCGGTGGTCGCGTCGTGGGATCTCGGCATTCGTCATCAGCCGGTCTCGACCTGGCTGTCGGGCTTCCGGCTCTCGAGATTTTTCACCTCCGTGCATTGAAGCGGCGCATTGCGTCGGCGCGGTGAAGAGAGGGCACGGCTAAGCGGCGCTCGTCATAGCCCCCCACCCGTCACATCGTTCGCTCCGCTCACGATGTGGCACCCTCCCCACAAGCGGGGGAGGGATAAGAAAGAGGGCTCGGCCCCCCCGAAGTGGTAGGGACAAGGAAGAGCGAGCTTCGCTCGCGAACTCCGCTGCCTCTTTATCCCTCCCCTTTCATGGGGAGGGTGGCTGGCCGAAGGCCAGTCGGGTGGGGTTAGCAGCGAATCTGCGCGCTCGCGAAGACATCCCCAATGTCGAAAGCTCCCCACCCGTCACGTCGTTCGCTCCGCTCACGATGTGCCCTCCCTCCCCACAAGTGGGAGGGATAAGAAAGAGCGAGCTTCGGTCGTCTCGCCCTGACCACTCCTAAAACGACGTCGTCAATTGCGTCAGCCATTGCGGCGAGGCATCGACCAGAACGGTCTCGATCCATTTGTCCGCGCCGCTGACGATCGCGAATCCGATCACGAGAAAGGCTCCGCCGAGCAGGCCCTTTCCAACCTTGCCGGCCGAGAGCAGGCGCGAGCGGACGCCCATCAGCCTCGCGCCGGATATCAATCCGAACAGCACCAGTGGCAGCGCGGCGCCGATGCCGAATACCGCCATCGTCAGCGCGACCTGCGGCAGATCGCGCCCCTGCGACGCCAGCAGTGAGGCCGCGCCCAATGTCGGACCGACGCAGGGAGACCAAACCGCCCCGAGCAGCAAGCCCACCGCGAATTGGCCGGCGAGGCCGGCCGATGCGAAGCGGCCGAAGTGCCGGTCAGCCCAATTCGACAAGGGGCCACCGATTGCCGCGAGTTGCGCCTGCCAGGCTGGAATAAGAAGGATCGCCCCGAGCACGATCATGATCCCGGCTGCCACCATCCGGAACGTGCCGGCATCGATCCCGAGCCCAAATCCGGCGACCGCCAGCAGCAGGCCGAGGCCCGTGAAGGATATCGCAAGGCCGCCAGCCAGCGCCAACGCGCCGAGCGGATGCGAAGTTGCCGCCGCCCCGAGCACGATCGGCACCAACGGCAGCACGCAAGGCGAAAGGATCGAGAGCAGTCCGGCCAGCAAGGCCAGCGCAAGATGCGTCACTGGATCTAAAGGCTCTTATTGAGCAACGCCGAGATCGAAGTCTCCTTGGTATCGCCCACGGAGCGGCCCTGCTCGGCAAGCCCCTTGAAGACAATCAGGGTCGATTGCATCTGGGCGCCGAATTGCTTGACCACCGGTTTCATCGAATCGAAATCGACCCGGAATATCTTCAGTTCCTTGAACTTGGGATCCGCGGTCAACTTGTCGAGAATGGGTTTCTGCGCCTTGCAGGTGGGACACCAGTCGGCGTGGATTTCGACCAGGATCGGATCGCCTGCCATCTGCGCGGCCTTGAATGCGTTCGCGGAAAACGGAACGGCGGTATTGGCGGATGCCGGCACGAAGGAAGTGAATGCAGCGATCGCCGCCGCTACAATTACGCTGTTCAAAACTCTCCGGGTCAAAATCATCTCAAACTCCTGGTTGCTGCAGGCCGATCGGCTCGACAGACAAACAGTACGCAGCAGGGGTGCGAAATGTTACCGCACGACGCCGGAGATGAATCCTGCCTTGCGCCGCGGCGGCTTGATTTCCTTTTTCAGGAAGCAATGCGCCGCCTTGCCGACATATCCGGGCCGGGCATAGGTCCACGCCCGGCACTTGTTGTCGCCGACGCAGGCCGCCTTGCAGGGCTCGTCGCCCTCGCTGCTTTTGAGTTCGAAATTGCGGTAATCGCCACCTAACCGGTCGATTGAGGTCTCGACCGATCCATTGCGCGGTTCCACCACGCCGGCGCCGCGCACTCCGGAGACGCAGCAATTATTGGGGCTACGCGCGGGCACGCTGTTCTTCAACCAGCATACTGCGCCGCCAGCGATGTCAGTAGGATAGTTGAAGCTCCAGGCCCGGCAATGGCGATCGCGTTCGCAGATCAGCGCGCAATCCGCCGGGTCGCCGGTGGGGACGATTGAGCTCTGATAGTCACTGCCGGGACGGTCGAAGTTGGCCTGCGCCTGCGCCAGTCGCGCGCCGATAACAGCCGCCAGCAACGCAAACGGCAGCACACACGCTTTTAGGAGGCGGGCTCGCCACATCCGAGATTGCTTTCAACTTGCTGCGCACGCTGCCCTCGGCGCCATGCCATTTGATCGCCATGAAGATGTACGTTCGATGAACAGCCGCCGCAGTGCAAAAGGGCGTATTTTATGTGTTGCCCGATGCCACGGAATCAATCGGCACTCACAGCCCCAACCGAGGTTTAAAACGCATACTCCTCATAGGCCGGCTCCACAGACTGATGCCAAGGCCCATAATACTTTTCGAGCATTTCCTCGGCCGGGGTGTGTCCGGAATCCAGGATCCGTTCCAACGGCTCGAGATGACGGGTCTCGTCATGGCCGAACTGATCGATCCGGCCGCGGCGGCGCAACCCAGAATGCGACAGCGTCAAGCACTCCTTCGCGATCTCGAACAGGTAGCGATCCCTGATCCTGGCCTTGAAGCCCAGGCGCGGCACGTCATCGCGTAGCGCTTGTCGTTCATGCGCGTTCCAATGTCTGGCGATCTCCCATGCGGCGTCCAGGCTGGTGTCGTCATAAAGCAACCCGACCCAGAAAGCCGGCAGCGCCGGCAGCCGCCCCCATGGCACGCCGTCCGCGCCGCGCATCTCCAGATAACGTTTCAGCCGAACTTCGGGAAATACCGTCGATATGTGGTTGGCCCAATCCGAAAGCGTCGGACGTTCGCCGGGAAATGCCCGGTTCTTGCCGACGAAAAAATCGCGGAATGAGGATCCGGCGACATCGATGTAGGAGTCGCCGCGCTTGACGAAGTACATCGGCACGTCCAGCGCGTAATCGACCCAGCGTTCGAATCCCATGCCATCCTCGAACACCCATGGAATCATTCCGGCGCGGGCATTGTCGGTGTCGCGCCAGATTTCTGACCTGAATGACAGGAAGCCGTTCGGCTTTCCTTCCGTGAACGGTGAATTCGCAAACAGCGCCGTGGCGACCGGCTGCAGCGCGACCGATACCCGGAGCTTCTTGACCATGTCGGCTTCTGAGGAGAAATCGAGATTGGTCTGCACCGTGCAGGTCCGGTACATCATGTCGAGACCGTAGCGGCCGACCTTCGGCATGTAGTCGGTCATGATCTTGTAGCGGCCCTTCGGCATCACCGGCATCTCCGCCCGCGCCCATGACGGCGTCATGCCGAGCCCGAGAAAACCGATCCCCAGCGGAGTAGCAATCTCGCGGACCTGCGCCAGATGCGCCATCAGCTCCGACTGCGTCTGATGCACCGTTTCGACGGGGGCGCCGGAGAGTTCGAACTGTCCGCCGGGCTCGAGAGAGATCGCGCCGCCACCGGTCACATCATAGAGCCCGATGATGTTGCCGCGCTCCATGATCGGCTCCCAGCCGAGCAACAGCTTCATGCCTTCGAGCAGCGCGCCGATGCCGCGCGCGCCTTCATAGGCGACGGGTCGATGTCCTTCGAGGGTGAACGGCGTCTTTTCGTGCTCGGTGCCGATCCGGAATTCGGAAGGCGGTTTGACGCCGGCGGCCAGCCACGCCACCAACTCGTCGCGCGATTGCAGCGGCGTCATATCGATCTGGTCACGCGCCATGAAAAATCCGGGTGTGGGGCGTTTCGACCAAACGCGCGCAGTGTCGGGGATTTCCGCGGACCCGAAGGTCCGAGGATGCGAGAGGTGAAATCGGTATCATCGGGCGGGCGCGCCGTCTCTTGTAGCCTGCATTTGAGCCTCGCCGCACGAACAGCCCAGCCGATCGAGCAGACCGGAGAGCTTCGCGGCGTCCGCATCGGACAATTTGGCTCCAACATGTTTTTCGATGGCGGCGGAATACGCGGTCCACATCTTCTTCTGCAGCTCGCGCCCGGCCTCGGTGATTTCAACGAATTGGCCGCGCTTGTCGATCTTGCATTCGCGGCGTGCGGCCAGCCCTTCGTCCACCAGCCGGTCGATCAGCCGCGAGGTCGAGTATTGCGGGATCAACATCTGCTTCTCCAGCTCAACCGGACGCATTTCGCCCGATGGCGCGCGGGAGAGCTCAAGCAGCGCGTCATACCAGGCCAGCGGCGGAAATCCGGCCTTCTTGAGGTCCTGCTCGACCGCGTCCAGCACCCTGCTCTGGACGCGCATCAGGCGTATCCAGGCCCCGGTTGCCTCGGTGGAGGGTTTACGTTTCATGCCTAATCCATGTCGGTCCCGTCAGTCTAGCGCACTAAATGCAGCTGCATCAATCTTGACTTGTTGCATGCAAATGCATTTATTCCTCCTGTCGCCACCCAGCCAATTATCCGAGGGAAGGAAATTCAATGAAACTGTACTATTCGCCCGGAGCCTGCTCGCTTTCTCCCCATATCGCGCTGCTGGAGGCCGGTCTCCCCTACGATCTGGTCAAGGTCGATCTGCGCGCAAAGAAGGTCGAAAACGGCGATGATTACCTGAAAGTTAATCCAAAGGGTCAGGTGCCCGCGCTGGTCATGGACAATGGCGAACTCCTGACCGAAGGACCCGTGATCGTCCAGGTAATCGCCGACAAGGCCGCCGGCAAGAACCTCGCGCCCTCGCGCGATAGCACCGAGCGCTACAAGCTGCAGGAATGGCTCAACTACATTACCGGCGAGTTGCACAAGAATTTTGGGCCGATGTTCAGCCCTGTGCTGGCCGACGAAGCCAAGGCGTTCTTCAAGGATCGGGTGATGGGCAAGTTCAAATATCTCGAAGGCGTGCTGGCGGACCGTGATTACCTGATGGGCAAGCAGTTCACCGTCGCCGATGGTTATCTGTTCACGATGCTGACCTGGGCGGATCGAATGAAATTCGATCTCTCCGCGATGCCGAATCTTTTGGCCTACAAAGCTCGCATCGCGGCGCGCCCGAAGGTGCAGGAGGCGCTCGCCAAGGAAGGGCTGATGAAGGCGGCGTGAGCTTGCAGATTATAACTTTTTCTTCTGACGCGTTTTCTTCACGCGAAGCGGCGTCCACTTCGCTCGAAACGCTCTAAATACAAACCGGCCGGGTCCATGATCCGGCCGGTTTTTTGCCAGCGCGAGCGCTTACCTCTCGCGGAACGCGCGCTTTAGCTGATCGCTTAGCGGCTTGACCAGGTAGGACAACAGCGTGCGGTCACCGGTCTGCACGAATGCTTCGACCGGCATGCCTGGAATCAATTTGACGTCGCCAAGGCGCGCGATCTCCTGCGGCGGCATTGATACACGGATGGTGTAATACGATTGCCCGGTGCGCTGCTCGGTGGTGACATCGGGCGAAACACGGCTAACCACCCCGTTCAGTTCCGGCGTGGTGCGCTGGTTGAACGCCGAGAGACGCAACAGCGTTTTCTGGCCGATCTGCAATTTGTCGATGTCTTGCGGATTGACCTTGGCTTCGACCTGTAGGTCATCGGTTTGCGGAACGATGATCATGATATCGGCGCCGGCGGTGATCACCCCGCCGACCGTATGCACTGTCGACTGCAGCACCATGCCGTCCTGCGGCGCGCGGATATCGACACGGCGTAACTGATCTTCGGCCGTCACCTTGCGTTCGACGAATTCGCCGATCTTGTCGTTGGTCTCACGCAGATCCTTGGACACATCGCTGACCATGTCCTTGTCGACCTGAATGATCTGCAGCTCGGTTTCGGTAATTTTGCCTTTGGCCTGAGCCCGCGATGCGATGTATTGCGCGCGCTCGCCGTTCAGCCGCGCCGCATCACGTTCGAGCGTGGTCAGACGCGAAATTTGCACAAGATGTTTTTCATAAAGATCGCGAACGCCGGAGAGTTCTTTCTCCACCAGCGCGATTTCCTGATCTTTCGCCTTCTCCTGCGCCGCGAGTCCGGCGATCTCCTCGTTCAACTGCGTGATCCGTTCGCGTAGCTGCGCCTTTTGGCCAACCCGGCCGTTGACGCGGACCTCGAACAATTTGCTCTCGCTTGCGATGATGGCCTTGACGTCGGGATCGTCGGCGCGATCGAGCAGCGTCTTGGGAAATACGATCTTGTCCAGCCCCTGCTGTTCCGCCTGCAGCCGCGCCGCCCGCGCCCACAGCCCATCGAGGTTCTTGGTCACGATCGCGAGACTGGCCTTGGTGACGGTGTCGTCGAGCCGCACCACGATATCGCCGGCCTTGACCAGATCGCCATCGCGCGCGCGCACCTCGCCGACCACGCCACCGGTCGGGTGCTGCACTTTCTTCACATTCGATTCGACCACGATCGAACCCGGCGCGATCAGCGCGCCAGAAATCTCCGCGGTCGATGCCCAGCCGCCGAGCCCGCCCGCCAACACCAGCGCGATCGTCAGGCCTATAATCAAGTGCAGCCGGATCGACTGCTGCGCTCCCTGATTTTCAGCGCCGATCATGATTTGGTCACTCCCCCCTCGGATACGATCTTGATCGGGGTGGGCGGAGAAACCCGCTGCAGCACCTGACCCAGAACCGTTTCCTTGGGCCCAAAGGCCTGCATCCGCCCGTCCTTGAGTACAAGCAGTTGATCGACCGCCTCGATCCCGATTGGCCGGTGCGCAACGACGACCACGATCGCGCCCCGCTCGCGCGCGGCACGGACCGCCCGCGTCAAGGCCTCGTCGCCTTCGGTGTCGAGATTTGAGTTCGGCTCGTCGAGCACGATGAGAAATGGATTGCCATACAGCGCGCGGGCCAGCGCGACACGTTGCGCCTGGCCAGCCGAGAGCGCGGCACCCTGCTCCCCGATCTGGGTGTCATAGCCCTCGCGCATCTTGATGATCATCTCGTGGACGCCGGCTTCCTTTGCCGCGCTGATGATAGCGTCCGCGGAGGCGTCCGGATCGAAGCGGGCGATGTTCTGGGCAACCGTGCCGGCAAACAGTTCGACATCCTGCGGCAAATACCCGACGTGACGGCCGAGCAGGTCGGACGACCACTGGTCGAGTGCTGCGCCGTCGAGCCGTACCTTGCCACGCACCGGCTGCCAAACGCCGACCAACGCGCGCACCAACGAGGATTTGCCGGAGCCGCTTGGCCCGATCACGCCGAGGCCGTTGCCGGCTTGAAGCGCGAAAGTGACGTCCTGCACGATAACCTTCTGGTCGCCGGGCGGCACGATGCTGACGGCTTCTACCGACAGCCGACTGGATGGATCCTGCAACACCGTCTGCGCCGTTGCGGCGGGCACCGAACCGAGCAATCGGTTCAGCCGTTGCCAGCTTTGCCTGGCGGCGACGAAACCCTTCCAGTGCGCGATCGCGAGGTCGACCGGGGCAAGCGCGCGCGCGCTCAGGATTG
The DNA here is from genome assembly GCA_025960445.1 of Bradyrhizobium sp. Lineage (GTDB taxonomy): Bacteria > Pseudomonadota > Alphaproteobacteria > Rhizobiales > Xanthobacteraceae > Bradyrhizobium. Next base: position 8,319 of record JAICIT010000033.1, read on the forward strand.
ATCCCGCGATGATGATGCCCGCGGTCGCCTCCTGGTGGATGACGAGATAGGCGCCGACCGCGAGCACGGCCGACTGCAAGGTCATGCGCAGCACCTTGGCAACCGCGCCTAGGCCGCCGGCGACATCGCTGGCGCGCTGATTGCCCGCGAGATAATTCTGGTTGGCCAGGCTCCAGCGCCGGGCCAGCCGTCCGGACATTCCCATCGCCACCAGCACTTCGGCGTTTCGCCGGCTGGTCGCGGCCAGATCGTTGCGACGCGCGGCCAGACCCATCGCCTCGCGCGCCGGCGCGCGCGAGAGGTGTTCGGTGAGCACAGTAAGGCTCACCAGGACGATCGCACCGACCAGCGCGGTGAGCCCGATCATGACGTGAAAGGCGAAACAGATCGCCAGATAGAACGGCAACCAGGGCAGATCGAACAACGCGCCCGGTCCCATGCTGGAAAGAAATGAGCGGATGTTGTCGAGGTCGCGTAGTGGCTGCAGTCCTTCGTTGCGTCCACCGACCATGAGCGGCAGCCGCACAACGGTATCGAACACGCGCGCATTGAGCGCCTCGTCGAGCGAGGTCCCGATGCGGCCAAGAATTCGTCCGCGGATCAGGTCGAGACTGCCTTGCGCCGCGTATAACCCAGTTGCGAGAATGGCCAGTCCAACAAGGGTCGGCACGCTGCGGCTGGGAAGCACGCGATCGTAAACCTCCAGCATGAAAATCGAGCCGGTCAGGTAAAGCATGTTGATGACGCAACTCATCGCGCCCACGCCGATGAACGCATTGCGGCAGGCGTGCAACGCATCACCGAGTTCGGAACGCCGGACATCGGGAGCGGCTGCCATCAATTCTGGTCTCTCGCGTGGAGGGGGCGCGCGCTAGTTCGCGCGGGCAAGCAATAGCTTATTAGTACTGATTTTTGTAGCTTTCGTCCATCGAGGTGGCGTTAACGTCAATGCTGACGGAGCCTTTCGCCGACGACTGCGAAAAGGGGCTGGAACCCGCAGATTTGGCGGCCATGCCGGCCCCTTGGGTTTTCACCCGGACCTCAAGCGATGGTTAAGACCTACCCCGCGGTCGTAGCGTGAAGGTTCCGCTTAGCGCAAAAGGAGCGCGGCGCCGAAGCACCGCGCTCGCTCAGTTTCCAAAGGACGTTCCTTAGCGCTGGAACATTCCTCGGGTCGGCACCGTGAACGCGCTCAACACCGCATTGTTCATGCCGTTGCCGGTGATGAGGATTGCGGCTCCCGACACCATCAAGGCGACGAGGTCCAGCACGGTATGCGTGGAACCGCCCGCGGCGGTGGCTGCGCCAGCAGCCGCCCCGCCGGTTCCGGCTAGCGCCAGAATGCCGAGCACGATAACGGCGACGCCGGCGAGTACCTGTGCGCCGGCCGAACTGGCTCCTATCGAGCCGAGCGGACCTGCGAGGCCGCCACCGAAGGCCCGGAGCTTGATCGAGTTGAGGCTCGCCGCAGCCGAGCTACTCAACACGAGCGCGCTACCGAACACGATGATCGCCGCCGACGCCAGCGCGCCCGGTGCGATGCCGACCAGTGCGAGGACGCCAAGTATGATCCCCGTCACGCCTCCGAGCAGGACGGCCGACACACCATTGATTCCGACCTGGGCTGCTTCACCGGTGTCGGCTGACAGCACATGGATGAAGTTAGTGGCCATCGACGTGCCTTCTATCAGCAGCGCAGCGCCGAACACGATGGTCGCAATGGGGAGAAGGTATTGCTGCGAAATCCCCGACAGCGCCAGCACGGCGAGAACGATGGTTGCAATACCGCCGACCGCTTCGGCCAGGAGACCGCTCGATGTCTCAACGTTTGATATGGAAGTGATATCCGAGATGCTCATTTTTGACTCCTAAGGCTAGATCAGGCGCCTTGGTGTCATCTTCAGTTCGCGGGCGCTGGTGAAGCGACAACCTGGCGCACCCAATAAAGAAACGGCCGCAATGGATCGAAGTTTCGTTAGATGACGTTTCGTTAGATCAAGGATTACTGAACGATCATCACGCGGCAGGAAAGAAGCCGAGCACAATCGAGCTCCAGCCGGCGCATGCTCGGCTATTCCGAAGGGTATGAGTAGCTGCTCGTGCTATTTGGTCATCAAGGCGAAAGCGCCGTTCCAGTCAGCCGGCGGCGGGTTACTTTGGTAGCCCTGAATCCGCGCCTCATAGAGATCGTAGAGCAGTTCCAGCGCGCCGCCTTCATCGGTGCGACGACCGCGCTCGATGGCCGCAAGTGCGCCGTCCCAGTCCCGGCTGCGGTAGCACGCGAGCATTTCGATGGTCAGGTTCCGCAACCGCTGGAAGCGGCCGGATTGCGCGGTATCCTCGCGGCCGGCGATGGCATAGATGACTTCCGGCTCCTTCTTGCCTTTGACCATGATGAAGTCCAGCTCGAGGATGGCGAACTTGTCCTTGACCGCGAGGGCAGTTTTGGACCCGACGATGATCGGGAACCCATATTCCTTTGACTGTCCCTCCAGCCTTGAAGCCAGATTGACGCTGTCGCCCAGCACCGAATAATCGAAGCGCAGGTCCGATCCCATATTGCCGACCACGCAGGTCCCGGTATTCATTCCGACGCCGATTTTGATCGGGATAAAAGTTTGACCGCTCTCCTTTGCCTCGATCGCGCGCTCGCTGTTAAGCACGTCGATCCGATCGAGCATGTCGAGCGCGGCTTCGCAGGCATGGAGCTGATGTTCCTTGTCATCAACCGGTGCGTTCCAGAACGCCATGATGGCGTCGCCCATATACTTGTCGATTGTGCCCCTGCGATCGAGAATGGCATTCGTCAGCGGGGTCAGGAAACGGTTCATCAGCGTAGTAAGGCCCTGAGGATCGTGCTTGAAGGATTCCGAAATGGTCGTGAACCCTCTGACGTCTGAAAACATGATCGTCAGCTCACGCTCCTCGCCGCCGAGCACGAGCTTCTCCGGCGATTGTGCGAGTTGCTCAATCAGCGCAGGCGACAGGTATTGGCCAAACGCGGAACGAATTTGCCTGCGCTGCGCCTGCTCCCTGACAAAGCTGGTGAAGATCAGGGTGAGGTAGATCGCGGCGGTGGATATCAATGGATAGGTGAAATCGATCAGCAGGCGGTGTTGCGTGTAAAAGTACCAGGAGACTCCGATCAGCAGTGATGCCAACAACACGCCGACGGTGCCCAGTGTGATCGGCCCGAACAAGGGGACGAATATGATCACAAAAATCCCGAGCAGAAGCGCGGCGCAGAATTCGACTACGATTCCGTAATTCGGCTGCGTCAGCAGGGAGTGGGTCAGCGCGCTTTCCAGCACCTGCGCGTGAACCTCGACGCCGGGGATTGCAGGATCAACCGGCGTGGTCTTGATGTCGTTAAGGCCCGTCGCCGAGGTTCCGATCAGCACGAGTTTGCCCTTGATCATGCTGGGCGGGACAGTTTCATCAAGGACGTCGGCCGCCGAAACATAGATCGAGGGATCGTGATGCGCAAAATGGACCCAAAGCTGCCCATTCCGGTCA
>JAICIT010000034.1 GCA_025960445.1 Bradyrhizobium sp.
CCTGATTGACAGCCACGTTCATCCGGTCGCGGGCGACTGGACGCCGCGGCAAAATCAGATCGGCTGGATCGACAGTTTCCTTCACGGCGGTGTCACCACGATGATTTCCGCGGGCGAGGTACATATGCCCGGCCGGCCGCGGGACGTTGTTGGTCTGAAAGCGATGGCGATTTTTGCCCAACGGGCGTTCTGGACGCTTCGCCCCGGCGGAGTGAAGGTGCATGCCGGTGCACCCGTCATTGAAACCGAAATGGTCGAAGAGGATTTCAAGGATTTGGCCGCGGCCGGCGTCAAGCTGCTCGGCGAGGTCGGCCTCGGTGGCGTCAAGGATGGCCCGACCGCGCGCAAGATGGTGGGATGGGCGCGCAAATACGGCATCCAGAGCACCATCCATACCGGCGGTCCTTCGATTCCGGGCTCCGGCCTGATCGACAAGGATGTGGTGCTCGAAGCCGACACCGACGTGGTCGGCCATATCAATGGCGGTCACACCGCCCTGCCCGACGACCAGATCCGCTGCATCTGCGAGGGCTGCAAGCGGGGACTTGAACTGGTTCACAATGGCAACGAACGTTCGGCGCTCTACACATTGCGGATCGCTCGCGAGATGGGCGACCTCGGTCGCGTCATCCTTGGCACCGATGCACCAGCCGGTTCAGGCGTGCAGCCGCTGGGCATTTTGCGCATGATATCGCTGCTGTCATCGCTCGGCGAAGTCCCAGCCGAGATTGCTTTCTGCTTTGCTACCGGCAACACCGCAAGGATGCGCGCGCTGGATTGCGGCATCGTCGAGGTTGGACGCGCGGCGGACTTCGTCATCATGGACAAGGCGCAGCATTCCGCCGGCAAGAACATTCTCGATAGCGTGCGGCTTGGGGATCTTCCCGGCGTCGGCATGACCATTATCGACGGTATCGTGCGCACCCAGCGCAGCCGCAACACGCCTCCGGCCACCAAGGTGCCGGTGATTGTTGGGCATTAGAGCATTTTCGAACGAACTGGATGACGGTCGCGTGAAGAAACACGTCCGGCTCAACGCAGCTTGCTCAATAGCGCGATCAGCGTCTCACGCTCCTTGGCGTCGAGAGGTGCAAGCGTCTCCTTCGTGATCGCAAGCGCATTCGGTACCGCCTTTTCCACCAGCTGCTGACCTGCTCGGGTCAAACTGACGAGCAGGCGTCGGCCATCCTCGGGATCGGGGCTGGTCTCAGTCAGACCTCGGGCGGTAAGCCGGTCGATCACCCCTTTGATAGTGGCGACGTCCATCGCCGTCAGTCGCCCGAGTTGGTTCTGGGAGCACGGTCCGGTTTCGGTGAGCTTGGATACGGCCGCCCATTGCGTCGGAGTGAGATTGGTTCCCATTTCCCGGGCGAAGATGGTGGCGTGGCGTTGCCACACCTGGCGCAGGATGAAGCCAATCTGCTCCTCAAGAATATAGGCTAGCCGCGGCTTGGCATTTCGCCTGGCTGGAACACTCCTGTTCATTTTCCCCCTGCCCTTTTCTGACGCCAGGATCAAAGCGCCAAATGCGCGTCGCGAATGTCCGGACGAGCGTCGAGATCGCTCATCGTTCCGCTGAAACAGATCCGGCCGCGTTCGATGATGTAAGCGCGGTCGCAAATCAGTCGTGTGAAATGCAAGTTCTGCTCCGAGACCATGATGCTCAGTCCTTCGCGCTTCATGGTCAGGATCGCCTCGACCATCTGTTCCACGATTCTAGGCGCCAAACCCTCCGAGGGCTCGTCGAGCAGCACCAAAGAGGGATTGCCCATCAGCGTCCGGGCGATCGTCAGCATCTGCTGCTCGCCGCCGCTCATGCGTCCACCTGTGCGCCCGCGCATTTCGGCAAGATTGGGAAATAGGGAAAACAACTTCTCCCTGGTCCACTGCGGCGCATTCGGCCTTGCCGGCTGCCGCCCGACCTCGAGGTTTTCGTCCACCGTCAGGTCCGTGAAGATTCGCCGTTCCTCCGGAACGTAGCCGAGGCCGCGGCTCGCGATCGCATGGGTTGGCTGGTCCGAAACATCCCTGCCCTCGAAGACGATGCGTCCGGAGCGCTGCGCCACCAAACCTACGATAGATCGAAAGGTCGTCGATTTGCCCGCGCCATTGCGCCCCAGCAGGGCCACCACCTCGCCATCGCCCACATCAAGCGCAACATCGAACAGGATGTGGGCCGGGCCGTAGTAACTGTTGAGCGCCTCGACACTCAGTTTCATGCCGAAGCCCCCTCGCGATGGCGGGCGTCATAGACCAGGCCTTCGCCCAAATAGATCGCGCGGACTTCCGGATTACGCCGAACCTGCTCGGGCGATCCTTCCGCGATCAATGTGCCGCGATTGAGCACCAGGATGCGGTCGGCGTGCTCAAACACGACATCCATGTCATGTTCGGTGAAGAGAACGCCGATCGATTTCTCGCGAGCGATCCGGGCGGTCAGCCTCATCAATTCAATGCGCTCGCGCGGCGCCATGCCGGCGGTCGGCTCATCCATCAGCAGCAACTTCGGCTCATTGGCGAGAGCAATAGCCAGTTCCAGCCGCTTCAGATCGCCGTATGCAAGTTCACCGCACGGCCGCTCAGCATAGCCTCCCATCGCGACCAGTTCGAGCAGATGGCCGGCCTCGACTTCGGCGAAACGCGGCGTGGAGGCCCAGACATTGAACAATTGCCGGCGAAACGACAGCAGCGCCACCTGGACATTTTCACGCACCGTCATGGTGGGAAAGGTTGCGGTGATCTGGAAGGTTCGGCCAACGCCGAGGCGCCATACTTCGCGCGGCTTCCTGCCCGTAGTGTCCTGGCCGAGCAACTTGATCCGGCCGGAGCTGGACCTGGTTTGGCCGTTCAGCATGTCGAAGCAGGTGCTCTTACCCGCGCCGTTCGGGCCAATCAACGCCAGAATCTCCCCCCCTTTCAGCTCGAACGAAACGCCTCGCACCGCATGCACGCCTCCATAGGATTTGCTCAAGCGTTCGACTGAAAGCAGCGTGGGCGCGGTGCTCATTCGGCGCTCTCGATCTGGGACCGCAGGAGCGAAGAATCTTTGGAGTGCGACCGTCTGCGATTGCGTATTGTCTCCAGCACTCCGACGACGCCTTTCGGGAAGGCGACCACAATCAGAATGATCACCCCGCCAAGCACCAGCTTAGACAGATCGGTCTGGCTCACCAGCCAGATGCTAAGCGCCTTGTAAATGATGGCTCCGACCACCGCGCCTGAAACGGTGTCGACACCGCCGAGCAGCACCATCACCAGCGCATCCACCGACAACGAAATGCCGAGGCTGTCGGGAAACACGCTACCCTTCAGGTATGCGAACAGCGCGCCCGCAACCCCGGCGATCCCGCCGGCGATTACGAAAGCGGTCCATTGAATGCGTTTTCCGTCAATACCGACAGCTTCACTGCGCAGCGGCGAGTCACGGTTTGCCCGTAGCGCAAAACCGAATGGCGAGAATACCAGAACCCGGAGCGCGGCGACCGCGAGCGCGGCGATACCAATCGAAAGGCAATAAAAATGCGAAGGGCTGGCAGCCCACTTCTCGGGCCATACGCCGAGAATGCCGTTATCGCCTCCGGTAAGCTCCACCCACTGGAATGCTACCGACCAGACAATCTGCGCGAACGCCAGCGTCAGCATAGCGAAATACACACCCGACAACTGGACCGCAAAAAATCCGAACACGGCCGCGCCGAGAACCCCAAGGAGTGGCCCGAGCAGCAGGCAGAGGAGCATCGGCAGACCGGCGAGCTTGGCGAGGAATGCGACGCCATAGGCCCCGAGTCCGAAGTAGGCGGCATGGCCGAACGAAGCCAGGCCGCCGACTGACATCAGGAAATGCAGGCTGGCCGCAAAGATCACAAAGATCGCGATCTCTGAGCCGACGGTGAGTGCGTAATTGCCGGCAACGAGTGGCACCGCAAGCGCCAGAATCAGACCAGCAAGCGCCAACATGCGTTCTTGCGTCGTCAGCGGGCGCCAAGGGTTCAGGGTAAGGCCCGGCGTCCGCCGTGCGGCAGCTTCCGGCTTTCCGAACAGGCCCCAGGGCCGGACGATCAGCACCACCGCCATCACCAGAAATACCAGGATGATTGAAATTTTCGGAAAAATCAGGATGCCAAACGCATTCAGCTCGGACACTAAAACCGCCGCGACAAATGCGCCGACGATACTGCCAAGACCACCTATCACGACCACCACGAACACGTCGACGATGATGCGCAGATCCATCGCATGGTTCACCGCGTCGCGCGGAATCTGGAGCGCGCCGCCGAAGGCCGCGAGAAAAACCCCAAGCGCGAACACGCTGGTAAACAGCCATTTCTGATTGACACCAAGCGCGGCTACCATGTCACGATCCTGGGTCGCCGCCCGGACCAGCACGCCCCAGCGCGTTCGCTGGAACATCAGCCACAAGGCCGCAAGCACGATCGGACCGAGCACAATCAGGAACAGATCGTATGTCGGGATGTTCTGTCCGAAAAAATCAACCGCACCTTTAAACCCCGGCGCGCGGCGGCCCAGCAGGTCGCTCGGTCCCCAGATCAGAACGACCAGATCTTCGACCATCAATGTCAAGCCAAACGTTGCCAGCAACTGAAACAGCTCGGGCACGTGATAGATACGCCGCAGCAGTATCATTTCGACCAGCACGCCGACCGCGGCAACGATGAGCGCCGCGCCGAGGATACCCGCCCAGAATCCGAACGCGCCGGAAAGCCTTTCGGTCAACGTATACGCCGCATAAGCGCCGAGCATGTAGAACGCGCCATGGGCGAAATTGACAATGCGGGTCACGCCGAAAATGATCGACAGCCCAGACGCAACCAGAAACAGCGAAGCCGCACTCGCAAGACCGGTCAGAAACTGAACGACGTAAAAAGCCATCTGCCAATCCGGTCAAAAGAATTGCGGGCGCATCGAGCGCCCGCACTGATCAACCTCACTCCTTTGGACGGAGCTTTGCTACTTCCGCATCGCTCGGCTGGTAGTCGGCGCCATTGCGGTAGACCGAATCCACCATAATGCCCTTGCCGTCCTTGAGCGCGGTCTTGCCGACGAACGCCCCCATTGTCGACTGATGATCAATCTTTCGAAACGTGATCTGGCCGAAGGGCGACGGCACCGACAAGCCCTCCGCCGCAGCGATCAGCTTGTCCGGGTCGGTGGAATTGGCTTTGGCGAGAATGGCTGCGGCCGATTTGATGGTCTGGTAACCGACCACCGAGCCGAGCCGCGGATAATCATTATACTTGGCCTGATACGCCTTGAGAAAAGCCTGATGCTCCGGCGTCTTGATGCTGTACCAGGGGTAGCCGGTGACGATCCAGCCTTCCGGCGTCTCGTCCTTGAGCGGATCGAGGTATTCCGGTTCGCCGGTCAGGAAGCTCACCACAGAGCGGTTCTTGAACAAGCCGCGAGTATTGCCTTCACGCACGAGCTTCACGAGATCAGCGCCGAAGGTGACGTTGAGGATGGCTTCAGGATTGGCAGCAGCGACTGCCTGCACCACCGGACCGGCATCTATCTTGCCCTGCGGCGGCCATTGTTCTTCGACCCACTGGATGTCGGGCCGCTTTTCGGACATCAGTTTCTTGAACACGGCCACAGCCGACTGGCCGTATTCATAATTCGGCGCAATCGTCGCCCATCGCTTCGCTGGAAGCTTTGCCGCCTCCTCCACCAGCATTGCCGCCTGCATGTAATTGGATGGGCGCAGCCGGAACGTATACCGATTTCCCTTTGCCCAGGTAATCGCATCCGTCAGCGGCTCCGCAGCCAGGAAGAAGATCTTTTTCTGGTTCGCGAAATCGCTGACCGCGAGGCCGATGTTGGACAAAAATGTCCCCGTCAGCATCGCGACATTCTCACTCGACGTCAGTTCGTTGGCGGCGGTTTGCGCGTCAGCCGGTTTGCCGCCATCGTCCTTTGAGATCACAACGAGCTTCTTGCCGTTAATTCCGCCGGCCGCATTGACCTCCTCGAGGGCGAGTTGCCAACCCTTGCGGTAAGGCTCCGTGAACGCCGGCAAGAGCGAATAGCTGTTGATTTCGCCGATCTTGATTTCGCTCTGCGCCATGGCGGAATCCGCCATGCCGCCAACAGCGAGCGCAAGCGCGACACCCAGGAATCCTCTGCTTCGTTGCATCCCTTACCTCCGGAGTTGAAGAATTACCGCAAACCGTCTTCGCCTTTGATCTCAGGAACAGTCAAACCGCCCACACGCGGCAATGGCCTGCCGCTGTCGGTAATCGCGACCGCAACCATGATTTCATTTGCGCGCGGAGCATCATTGATCTGCACTTCCATTCCGTCGAAATGGCTGCGCACGAACGCCGCATCCTTGTGGCCGAGGGGGATATCCAGCGTCGTGCCCGGCCCGCTCCGTTTTTTCGATGACGGAATTAATGCCGCCCCTTTGCCGAGAACCTTGCGCACCGGCGCACCCATCTTGGGATGAAGTATCGCCGCGGCGTGCTCAAGCTCGCCGTTTTCACCCACGGCGGCGGCTTTGCCATAGCTGTGCGCCTTTGCCCCCTCGATCCCCAGCGCGGCGACAGCCTTTCTCGCGAGCAGGTCTCCGAGCTCCTCGCCAATGGCGATCAGAGGCGAGAGATCCTCGACATACCTGCCGGCAAAGGGGTTCTCGATAACAGCAATCGCGGCGGCCCGCCGGGTCGACGGCGTGACCGTGCGCCCCATCTCCATACAGGTTTCCTCGACCACGGTGACGATCTTGCGAATGACCGCGCTCATTTCTGTCCGCCCCATTCTCCGGTCCCGGTGATGTTATGCATGGATCGCACCCTCGGCTGCCGGGCCGCGCAGCGGCGCTCGGAATCCAAAAGGCTCAATCTTTTTCGGCCCAACCACAATCATCTCGCCTTGTAGCCGCAAGGCAGCGCCTTCGATCAATCCGGCTGCCAAAAGTTTTCTCGCACTGGCGACTCCACCTTGGAGCGCTTCGTCGATTTCACGGCCCGACAATTCACCGACATCGCGGGTGACCAGAAGCGCGCCAAGGTCGCTGTCGGGCTGCAAATCACACGCCGGGCAGCGCACGATGGCAGGATGTCCGGGCAAATCGACCGCGTTCGCCACGATCGTGGCTGCCGCGTCGGCCTGCGCTGCGGTTTGCGCAAGCACAGTCACCGCATCTGCGATGCCGAGCGAGAAACTGCGCCCGTGGCGGCCGCTGGTCGCAACCCCTCGCGTCCGGTCGTCGGCACGTATAGTCATGGTTTGCAGCAGGCCAGGTGCATCCGGCCGCTCCGCAAGGCCGACGGTGAACTGTTCGGCACCGGTAAGATGCAGCGCAATGTCGCCGCCATTGTTGACGTAGGCGCGCGCGAGCCGTGAGTTGTCGGTTATCGCGGACAGGATCTCTTCCGCGACCGAGCCTGCGACCGCCGCCATCGGCGTGATGAAGCAATCCGCGGCAAATGGCCTCACCGCATCGTGCATACGACGCGCCACCTTGCCTCGCAGCGCGCAATGCGCGGGGTTGGCACGCTGGCGCAACAGTGGCAGTTCATCGCAAAGCTTATCGAGCAGGCCGGTAAACCGCCGCGCAGCGGCGCTATAGGCTCGCCGGACGTCTGCTTCGTTGCCGCTCGCCTCTATGATCAGGTCAATCGGACCGTCCTGCAGATGCAGCCGCCTGCCATCGGCCAGAAAGCTGACCTGCGGAGCGCGCCTCATGTACGCAATCCCGACGACGCAGCCGATGGTGAAAACATCTGAAGCTTCTCGATGTTTTCCTTTAATGACGCCAGCGGTCGCACATGATCCATATGACCACCCAGAGCCGCATAATCTGACAGCCGAAGTGTAAATTCAATCGGCGCCACCAGTGCCGGCGTCGGAACGTATCCGAAAGCGCCGGCGGGTAATCGCGTGACGTCGACCATGAAGGTAATGCCGCCTCCCGGCCAGACATAGACGGGTGCGCCGCCACTGGTGACGCGCGTCAATGCGTCCTTTACCGAGCGCGTCAGGCGAACCGGATTGTCGGTAACTCCAGCGCGTAACGATCCGCCCGCGCCGCCCATGAAGAGCACAGTGCATAACGCCGGCTCACAATTCTCCTGGATCCGCTCGACCGAGGCTCGGAGATCGACCGGTAACTCCCTTTCAACAGGCCTGAGCGCCTCGTCCAGTTCATAGAAGGCTGCGTGTTCGCCCGTGGTGCTGACCATCAGCATGGTCATGCCGGGCCGTGCCTTCTTTGCATCGAACGGACCGAGCACCGAGAGCGGATCGGAAATCCTGGTGCCGCCCCATCCTGTGCCGGGTTCGGCCACCTGAAAGTAGCGACCGGGTGTGGAACGCCGGCCCTTCATTTTGATTCCGGTATCGGGAATATCGAGCAGCTTGCCGGCCTGATGTTCGCTCAGCACTCCGGTGATGTGGTCATCCACCACGACCACTTCGTCGACCTTGCCGTGCCATTGCTTCGCGAACATGCCGATGGTTGCCGAGCCGCACCCGACCCGCATTCGTTCCTCAACCAATCCATTGACGATCGGAGGACATCCGGCCTGCACGACAACGTTGGCGCCGCCATCGATCGTCAGATCCACAGCCTTGCAGTTACTCAGGTCCATCAGCGCGTCGCAGGTAACCCGGCCCTCTTTCTTCGACCCGCCGGTGAGATGGTGAACGCCGCCGAGCGACAGCATCTGCGAGCCGTATTCGCTGGTCGTAACGTGCCCGATTGCCTCGCCCTGCGCGCGAACTGTCGCCGTCTCGGGCCCGAGATAGCGGTCGGTGTCGATCTTCACCTTGACGCCGCAATAGCTGAAGATGCCTTCCGTGACGACCGTGACCATGTCGACACCGTCGATCTTCGAAGACACGATGAAGGGGGCCGGCTTGTAATCGGGATAGGTAGTGCCGGCGCCGATCGCGGTCACGACGATGTTCGGCTCATGGACGATCTTGCCATCCCAATCACCGGTGGCCTGGAATGGCACCAGCCGGCCACCTTGGGACACTGTCCGCTCGAGAAGAATATGCGGATCGACGCGCACCAACTGCCCATTCTGGTTTGCGTAACGATCACAAGCGCCTGCCGCTCCCGGTTTGATGTAACACATCACGGGGCAGGCATCGCAGCGGATCTTGTCGTCGGCAGCAGTTGCTTCATTCAGCATGAACAAGCTCACAGGCCAGCGTCAAACCGAAGACGGCTATACGTAGGACGCGTCGTAAACGTAGTTCAAGCGGTCTCGACCAGATTGCGGCGCTTACGCCGCGCAGCTCATTCGTATACGAACGATGTTGCGCGCGAAGCCGGGTGCTGTCAAGCTCGATCCGCCGCGGCACAGCGGAATATTAGCGCACCTGCCTTCGCGGTCTGTTCACAAACCGCGCAGCGCGAGACCACAGACGCCATGGTTGCACGTTCGTATGCAAACGGTATCCTCGCAAATGGGCTGACGCGATCACGACTGCAGGAAAACGCCGGACCGGAACCAAAAGCATGACGGAGCCGATCATCCGCCTTAAGGTCAACGGCCGCACTCATGAAATCAATGCGGCCCCCGATACCGCGCTGCTTTACGTCCTGCGCAACGATCTTGAATTGAACGGGCCGAAGTTTGGCTGCGGGTTAGGCGAATGCGGGACCTGCACCGTGCTGATCGACGGCGTCGCTGCGCGTTCCTGTGTGATTCCGATCAACGGTTGCATGGACCGCGAGATTCTGACGCTCGAGGGGCTTGGCTCGCGCGATCACCCCGATCCGGTCCAGGATGCTTTCATCAGGGAACAGGCAGCCCAATGCGGCTACTGCCTCAACGGCATGATCATGGCTACCAAGGCGCTGCTGATGCGCACGCCCCACCCTTCCGAGACCGAAGTGCTGGAAGCGCTGCGATATAATCTCTGCCGGTGCGGCGCGCACATTGAAATCGTGCGGGCCGCGATGCGGGCTGCCGGTCGCGCCATCGAGGAGCAGGATTGATGACCTCCCCGGTCGCTCCAGATAGCGCGCCAGTGGGAACAGGATCACTCTCTGTCGTTCGCCCGACTGCTTCCGGCGAGAAAGGCGCTTTCGAGACCTTCATCAAGGTAACGGCCGACGGCCTGGTCACCGCCTTCAACGGCCATGTCGATCTCGGAACAGGCATTCGGACGGCGCTCGGGCAGATTGTCGCGGAGGAACTCGACGTGTCCTTTGCGCGCGTGGTCGTGGTGCTTGGCGATACCTCGCGCGTTCCCAACCAGGGCCCGACTATCGCCAGCGAGACCATTCAGATCACGGCGGTGCCATTGCGAAAGGCGGCCGCACAGGCTCGTCATTTCCTGATGGCACGGGCTGCGGAACGTCTTGAGCTGCCAGCGCAGCAGCTTTCGGTACAGGACGGCCTGGTTCGCGGAAAAGACAACCGTAGCATCAGCTATGGCGAATTGATCGCGGGCGAGACCATCCGGCTCGAACTCGCTGATGACGTCCAGGTCAAGGCGGTAAACGCATACACCATTGTAGGGGAGTCAGTGCCGCGCATTGACCTGCCCGCAAAGGCCACCGGCGAACCGGTTTATGTACACGACGTGCGCGTGCCCGGCATGCTTCACGGCCGCGTCGTGCGCCCGCCCTATGCCGGCGTCGACGCCGGCCCTTTTGTCGGCACCAGCTTGATCGCAATCGACGAGGCCTCGGTCAGCCATGTGCCTGGAATGGTCGCGGTGGTCAGGATCGGCGATTTCATTGGTGTCGTTGCTGAGCGCGAGGAAAACGCCATCAAGGCTGCCACGCAGCTCAAGGTGAGATGGAAGCCGACGCCAACGCTGCCCGATTTGCAGGACCTGCAGATGGCGCTGCGCTCAAATCCATCGCAGCCACGCACCTTGATTGACAAAGGCGATGTCGACGCCGCCATCGCGGCAGCCGCAAAGCCGATGCAACGCACGTATGTGTGGCCATACCAGATGCACGGTTCGATCGGTCCATCCTGCGCGCTGGCGGACTATCAGGAAGGCAACGTTCGGGTCTGGTCCGGCACGCAAAATCCACACATGCTGCGGGCCGATCTTGCGCTGATCCTCGCTAAGCCGGAAGGCGAAATCGACGTGATCCGGATGGAGGCGGCAGGTTGCTATGGCCGAAACTGCGCTGACGACGTTTCCGCGGATGCGGTTTTGCTCTCGCGTGCCGTCGGCCGCCCGGTCCGCGTGCAGTTGACGCGCGAACAGGAGCACGCCTGGGAGCCAAAAGGCACCGCGCAATTGATGGACGTCAACGGCGGACTGCGCCCGGATGGAAGTGTCGCCGGTTATGATTTCGCGACACGTTACCCCTCCAACGGCGCGCCTTGCCTCGCGCTGCTGCTCACTGGCGCCGTAACAGCGGCCCCGGCGGTGTTCGAGATGGGCGACCGCACCGCTATCCCTCCTTACGACTATGAGGACATGCGGGTGGTGGCGCACGACATGCCGCCGATTGTGCGCGCCTCCTGGTTGCGCGGTGTCTCGGCGTTGCCGAACACCTTTGCACACGAATCCTATATCGATGAACTGGCAACCGAAGCCGGCGTCGATCCCATCGAATATCGGCTGCGTTATCTCAAGGACCCCCGCGGAATCGATCTGGTCAAGGCGGTTGCCGAGCGCGCGGGCTGGACGGCGCGCCCGCAGAGGCGAGAGCCGACAGCAGAGGGTGACATCGTACGTGGGCGGGGCTTTGCCTACGCGCTCTATGTGCACAGCAAATTTCCAGGCTATGGCGCCGCATGGTCAGCCTGGATCGCGGATGTCGCCGTCAACAAGGCAACCGGCGACGTCAGTGTGACGCGGGTC
>JAICIT010000035.1 GCA_025960445.1 Bradyrhizobium sp.
CGCCTGAATTGGCTTCTGTCGCATGGCAAGGGCAAGAGCTGGGGGGATGCGCCAAAGAAGTTCATCCAGATCGACATCGAGCCGAGGGAAATGGACTCCAACGTTGAGATAGCGGCCCCAGTTGTGGGCGATATCGGTTCCTGCGTATCAGCGCTGCTTGCGGGCATCGGTGCCAACTGGCCGGCGGCACCGGCCGAGTGGGTCGGCGCGGTAAATTCAAAGCGCGAAGACAACATCGCGAAGATGGCGCCGCGCCTGATGAACAACAAATCTCCGATGGATTACCACGGCGCGCTTGGCGCGTTGCGCACGGTGATCAAGGAACGGCCGGACGCCATTCTGGTCAACGAGGGCGCCAATACGCTCGACCTCGCGCGCGGCATCATCGATATGTACAAGCCGCGCAAGCGGCTCGACGTCGGCACCTGGGGCGTCATGGGGATCGGCATGGGCTTTGCCATCGGAGCCGCGATCGAGACCGGCAAGCCGGTACTCGCGGTCGAGGGCGATAGCGCCTTTGGCTTCTCCGGGATGGAGGTCGAGACCATCTGCCGATACAACCTCCCGGTCTGCGTGGTCATTTTTAACAACAACGGCATCTATCGCGGCACCGACGTCAACTCCGCCGGCTCGGACGTTGCGACCACGGTGTTCGTCAAGGACTCGCGTTACGACAAGATGATGGAAGCTTTCGGCGGCGTGGGCATCAATGCGACGACGCCTGACGAGTTGAAGCGCGCGGTCGACAAGGCGATGGACTCGGGCAAGCCGACGCTGATCAACGCGGTGATAGATCCGGCGGCCGGATCCGAAAGCGGCCGCATCGGCAACCTCAATCCGCAAAGCGTCATTCGCAAAAAGTAACCAGCGAGATCGTGGCGGGGAAACAGGACCCTCCCCGCCCTCCCGCGCAGGACCAGATACGATACGGAGCAAGACAATGACCAAGGCGCTGCACGGAGTTCGAATTCTTGATTTCACCCACGTCCAATCCGGACCGACGTGTACGCAGTTGCTGGCGTGGTTCGGCGCCGACGTGATCAAGGTTGAGCGCCCCGGCGTCGGCGATATCACGCGCGGTCAGTTGCAGGATATCCCGAATGTCGACAGCCTGTACTTCACGATGCTCAATCACAATAAGCGCTCAATCACGCTGGACACCAAGAATCCCAAGGGCAAGGAAGTCCTCACCGAATTGATCAAGAAATGCGACGTGCTGGTTGAAAACTTCGGCCCGGGCGTGCTCGATCGAATGGGATTTCCCTGGGAAAAGATTCAAAGCATCAATTCGAAAATGATCGTCGCCTCGATCAAAGGCTTCGGTCCTGGTCCTTACGAGGATTGCAAGGTGTATGAGAACGTCGCGCAATGCACCGGCGGCTCTGCCTCCACGACCGGCTTTCGTGACGGGCTGCCGCTCGTCACCGGCGCACAGATCGGGGACAGCGGCACAGGCTTGCACCTAGCGCTTGGCATTGTCGCCGCGCTCTACCAGCGCACGATGACCGGGCGCGGACAGCGGGTCACCGCCGCCATGCAGGATGGAGTTCTCAACCTCGCTCGTGTGAAGCTGCGTGACCAGCAGCGCCTCGCCCATGGCCCGCTCAAGGAATACAGCCAGTACGGCGAAGGCATTCCGTTTGGTGATGCGGTGCCGCGTGCTGGCAACGACTCCGGCGGTGGTCAGCCAGGCCGCATTCTGAAGTGCAAGGGCTGGGAGACCGATCCGAACGCCTATATCTATTTCATTACCCAGGCGCCGGTCTGGGAGAAGATCTGTGACGTCATCGGCGAACCCGGTTGGAAGAACCATCCCGATTACGCGAAGCCGGCCGCCCGCCTGCCGCGCCTCAACGAGATTTTTTCTCGGATCGAGCAATGGACGATGACCAAGACCAAGTTCGAGGCGATGGATATTCTGAACAGGGACGACATTCCCTGCGGTCCAATCCTGTCGATGAAGGAATTGGCGGAAGATAAATCGCTCCGCGCTACCGGCACCATTGTCGAGGTCGATCATCCGACCCGGGGCAAGTACCTGTCGGTCGGCAATCCCATCAAGCTATCGGACAGCCCGTCAGATGTGTCCCGCTCGCCGCTACTTGGGGAACACACCGACGAAGTCCTGCGGCAGGTCCTCGGATTCAGTGATCACCAGGTAGCTGAAATCCACGATTCCGGCGCGCTCGATCCGCCGCGCAAAGTCGCCGCCGAGTAGTTGCCGCCTTTTTCCAGTAGCTGAATTCCATGTGAAAATGGCCGCGTGCCGGTTCCCGCTGCCCTTTTCACATGCCCAATCGTTCTCGCCAGCCGCAGTTATGCTGCGCTGCGAAGACGAAATTGCTGCTGTGCAAACAAGGCGGTTGCCTCTGGCATCTGGCATACATAGAACGGGTTCCATGTTGTCTTACCACAGGGAATTCCGATGTCTAAAGCTGCCTCAGTCGCGATCGCACCTTCTGCCACCCTCTTCAGGCGCTTCATGGCGGCGCTGGATCAGTTGCTGAGGGCGAACGCCCAAACGGCCATCCGCAATGGCGATCTTCCCTATTTCGGCCTGTGAAGCCTCCACGCAGCCTGAAAAGCTCTCGTCTATACACTCCCACGAAGAAATCTGCCGAATGGCCCCGTTACCGGGGCCATTTTTTTGGCCTGCGTCGAGCTTGCCGCTGTGACATATCGCCCGGATGCGACATGAGTCGTAAGGATGGGTTGCCTAGTGGCATATTACATACCAAAATCCGGCAACAAAAACGTGCTCGGGGATTCGCCATGACAGACAGGGTTTACGCAGCGGCTTCGGCCGATGCTCGCGTCAGCGATAGTTATCGATGGACGCAGTTGGCTATCGGAGTCGCCGCTATGGTGATGATCGCCAATTACCAATACGGCTGGACTTTCTTCGTCCCGGATATCCAGAAAAAATTCGGATGGGATCGTGCATCGATCCAGTGGGCATTCACACTTTTCGTTCTTTTCGAAACCTGGCTGGTGCCGATCGAGGGCTGGTTTGTCGACAAGTATGGTCCGCGTCTGGTGGTCCTCGCCGGCGGTATCCTGTGTGGTGCCGGCTGGGCGATCAACTCGCACGCCACAAGCCTCTCCGGATATTATTTCGGGATGATCATGGCCGGCATCGGTGCTGGTGCCGTCTACGGCACCTGCGTCGGCAACGCGCTGAAATGGTTTCCAGACAAGCGCGGACTTGCCGCCGGCATTACGGCGGCGGGCTTTGGCGCCGGCTCGGCGCTCACCGTCGCTCCAATTCAGGCGATGATCAAGGACTCCGGCTTTCAGAACACCTTCCTCTATTTTGGTTTGGGCCAAGGCATCATCGTCGTCATCCTCGCATTCTTTCTGGTTGCTCCAAAAGCGGGACAGGCGCCGCCGGTAATTCAGAATGCC
The DNA here is from genome assembly GCA_025960445.1 of Bradyrhizobium sp. Taxonomy (GTDB): domain Bacteria; phylum Pseudomonadota; class Alphaproteobacteria; order Rhizobiales; family Xanthobacteraceae; genus Bradyrhizobium. The sequence continues at coordinate 3,406 of JAICIT010000035.1, forward strand.
AGCATTTTCCAGAGCCGTCGTAATTACGGACCGGAGGAGGTCATACGGGAGCCGCTGTTCTGGCTGATGTACCTGATGTTCGTGCTGGTCGGGGCCGGCGGATTGATGGTGACCGCCAATCTGAAGCCGATTGCGGCGGACTGGAAAATCGACAGCGTCCCCGTCACTCTGATGGCGGTGACGATGACGACCGTGACCTTCGCGGCGACGATTGATCGCGTCCTCAACGGATTGACACGGCCGTTCTTCGGCTGGGTATCGGACATGATCGGCCGCGAAAATACGATGTTCATCGCCTTCGGTTTAGAGGGCATAGGCATCTGGGCGCTGTACATGCTGGGGCACGATCCGATCTGGTTCGTGGTGCTGTCTGGTATCGTGTTCTTCGCCTGGGGTGAGATCTATTCTCTGTTCCCCTCCACTTGCACCGATACGTTCGGGGCGAAATTCGCGACCACCAATGCCGGGCTTCTCTACACTGCCAAAGGCACCGCCTCGTTGCTTGTGCCTCTCGGCAACTACATGCAGCAATCCTCGGGAAGCTGGGACCGGGTGTTCCTGATTGCCGCGGGCGCCAACATTGTCGCGTCGCTTCTTGCGATCGTGGTTCTCAAACCGTGGCGCAAGTCTGTGATCGCCAAAGCTCAGGCAAACTGACCATCTTGATTGGCCGGAACGTAAGCGCCCACCTTAAAGGTGGGCGCTTTTTTGCGCGCAAGCGAACTCCGTAGCCGACATTGTTCGCGAGCTTGTGACGAGGAGAAAGTGCCGGGAAGCCCAACAATGTCCATTCTCGTGGCGCCTCATGAAATCGAATGATGAGTTCGATTGACAAGTGGCATAATGTATACCAATAATATGGTAAAGGTCCTGCGGCTCACCTTAAAGGGAGGTTGCGATGCAAGTCGGAGATATCCTGCGCAAGAAAACTGCCCGGGTTGCAACGGTTCGCATGAATGAGACTGTCGGCATTGCGGCCCAATTAATGCGGGCCAGCAATATCAGTGCGCTTGTCGTCAAGGACGTGGTCCGGACCGAAGGAAATACCGCCGTTGGCATGTTCACCGAACGCGATGTCGTCCGCGCCATTGCCGAGCACGGCGCCGCCGGCGTAAGTCTCAAAGTCTCGCAATTGATTTCAGTCCAGCAGCTTGTTTCCTGCAGTTCGACCGACACGCTCGAGCACGTTCGTCATCTGATGAACAAGCACCACATCCGCCATTTGCCGGTGATCGACAATTACAGTCTGATCGGCGTGGTCAGCATCCGCGACATCTCGACCGCATTCGATGATGAGGCGACCGCGAGCGCGCGCTCGCTTTCTGCCTGAGCGGAAAGCCCGCTCACGCATAATTTGGTTTTTGAAATGCCGAAGCCGGCCTATTGCCGATGGCGCTCTCTGTCCGTGGACCAGGGACTTCTCGAGGGCGAGCTAAATCCTTGCCCTTTTGCATGATGGCCCTGCCCTGAACTTCCTCGCCTGCAGGTAGACATTTGTCCACTGCGACGGCATCCTCCCGCTTAACGTCGTACAAATCGCGGTTTAGCCGGCAGGAAACCCGCGTATTCGACAGACTTGGCTGGGATTTGCGATCGGGATAACGCAGAGATTTTACAGCAAGAAAATGCTGCGGCAGTATTTGAGGTCAGGATGATCAAAACACGATTTACCGATCTGGTTGGCGTCGAACACCCGATCGTTCAAGGCGGAATGCAATGGGTTGGACGCGCCGAGCTGGTGGCGGCGGTCGCTAATGCCGGCGCGCTCGGGTTTATCACCGCGCTGACGCAGCCTACGCCGGAAGACCTTACGAGGGAGATTGCGCGCTGTCGCGGCATGACCGACAGACCGTTCGGCGTCAATCTGACCATCCTGCCCTCGATCAAGCCGCCGCCCTATGCCGAATACCGCCAGGCGATCATCGAGAGCGGCATCAAGATCGTCGAAACAGCCGGCAACAAGCCGCAGGAGCATGTCAACGAGTTCAAAAAGCACGGCATCATCGTAGTGCATAAATGCACAAGTGTGCGCCACGCGCTCTCGGCGGAGCGCATGGGAGTCCACGCGATCTCGATTGACGGGTTCGAATGCGCCGGCCATCCCGGGGAGGACGACACACCCGGGCTGATCCTGATTCCGGTCGCCGCCGAGAAGGTGAAAATCCCGATGATCGCTTCCGGTGGTTTCGGCGACGGCCGCGGCCTGGTGGCGGCGCTGGCGCTTGGCGCCGAGGGCATCAACATGGGCACCCGATTCATGTGCACCAAGGAAAGCCCGATCCACCAGCTCATCAAGGAGAAGATCGTTGCCAATGACGAGCGTGAGACCGAGCTGATTTTCCGGACCATGCGCAACACTTCGCGGGTGGCCAGGAACGCCGTCAGCACCAAAGTCGTCGCGATGGAAAAGGAAGGTGCGACGTTCGACCAGGTGCGCGAACTCGTGGCCGGCGCTCGCGGCAAGATGGTCTATGCCACCGGTGATGCCGACGAAGGCATCTGGTCCGCCGGCCAGGTCCAGGGGTTGATCCACGACATCCCGACCTGCGCCGAACTGGTGTCGCGCATCATGCGGGAGGCCGCATCCATCATCCGGGGCCGCCTCGAAGGCATGATGTCCACCCCCCGCCGCGAGGCCGCCGAATAAGCGTCGCGGCTTCGCCGCCAATCGAGAACGATCGCATGAAGGCTTATGTGTACGGCGCCGGTGGCGCGGCAATTACCGAGTTGCCCAAGCCGACGCCGAGCGGCACACAAGTGCTGGTCCATGTGCATGCTTGCGGCCTGAACCGCGCCGATCTCGGCATGACCAAAGGCCATGTGCATGGCAGCGCCGGTGGCGTCGGAACCGCTCTTGGAATGGAATGGGCTGGCGAGGTCGCCGAACTCGGACCGCAAGCTAAAGGCGTGAAGGTCGGCGACAAAGTCATGGGATCGGGCGCCGGCGCGTTCGCCGAATATACGCTGGCCGATCACGGGCGGCTGTTTCGCACTCCTTCGAATATGAACTTTGAAGAGGCCGCCACCCTCCCCGTCGCGCTCGCGACCATGCACAACGCGGTGGTCACGAACGGCGCATTGCAGCCCGGTCAATCCGTTTTGATCCAGGGCGCCAGCTCCGGCGTCGGTCTGATGGCCTTGCAAATAGCAAAACTCAAAGGGGCTAAACTCGTGGTCGGATCCTCAACCGACGCGACGCGCCGGAGCCGGTTGCATGAATTCGGCACTGATCTCGCGGTGGATTCGAGCGACCCCGGCTGGGTCGACCAGGTGCTGAAGGCCACCGGAGGCGAAGGCGTCGACCTGATTGTCGATCAGGTTTCCGGCAAGGTCGCGAGCCAAAATCTTGCGGCCACCAGGATCAAGGGACGCATCGTCAATGTCGGCCGGCTCGGAGGCACCCATGCGGACTTCAATTTCGACCTGCATGCCGCCCGACGTATCCACTACGTCGGCGTGACTTTCCGCACCCGTTCGATCGAGGAAATCCGCGAGATTTTCGATGAGGTCCGCAAGGATATCTGGCCCGCGGTGGAATCACGCAAGCTGCAATTGCCGATAGACAAGGTGTTCGCTTTCAAGGACATCGGCCAGGCTTTCGAACACATGGAAGCCAACCGACATCTCGGCAAGATCGTTGTGACGCTGTAGTTCAGAACTCTTTTACCGCCCCTTCAGGAAGAGCCTGATCTCTTCGAGCATGCGCTCCGTTTCCGGGTCCTGCGACAGCGGCATGTGGTTTTGCCCGGGCAACGCCACGAACCGCGCGCCGGGAATGCCAAGCGCAAGTTCGCGGCCGGCCTCGAACGGCTGCACCTGATCGTCTCTCTTGTGCATCACGAGCGTCGGTACGCTGACCCTGGACAGCAACTCACTGATGTCGAGGCTCCTGGTGGTTTCAAAAAAACGGTAGGCGCACTCGGCAGTGGTCGTCTTGCGTTGACGTTCCGCAAATCTTTGCAGCTGCTCCGGCGTCCCGCCCGGCATAAATAAAGACGAGAACAACTGACGAAACACCGGGCTCTCGCTGCCCCATCCGGTGCGGATCAGGGTGGCGAGCGCCTTGGCCTGTTGCAACTCGGAGTCATTTTTTGCGCGTCGATAATTGCCCCGCGCGAACCCGCCGTAAAGGACCAGATGAGTTACGCGTTCCGGATGCCGCACGGCGAACGCCACCGATATGGCACATCCCTGCGATAACCCGAGAAGCGGAAATCGATCCAACCCGGCGGCATCGACGACCGCCTCGAGGTCCCTCACCCATGCATCCAGTGAAATGTCCTCGACATCCCAATCGGAAAGCCCGTTACCGCGCGCATCGTAGCGCAGCAGCGTGAAGTCTCGCGCCAGCGAAGTATAGAGATGGTGGAGGTCCGGATTTTGCCAATCGAATTCGAGATGGTTCATCCAGTTCGCCGTTTTCACAAGCGGCGACCCGCTGCCCATTATCGCATAGGCCAGCCGTACTCCATCGGGCGCGCGACAATAATTGACGTTCAGCTCCATCTCATCCGGTTCAATTGCGTCGCCCGCGGCGGGGTCGATGGCATACGCGTCAACGGATTTCGAAATGTTCTTCAATCTCATCGGACCTAGAGATCGACAAACCAGCGGAAGCTTGCCTTCGATCTGGTCATAGACCTGACGAGAGATGCAAACCGTGCCAGGTTCCGCAATACCTTCCAGTCGTGCAGCAATGTTGACGCCATCCCCGAGCAGGTCCTCGCCCTCGACGATGACGTCGCCTACGTGAATGCCGATGCGCAGCCGCATTCTCCTGGCAGCGTCGACTGCCGACGCCATCGCCTCGGTCTGTTTCTGTATTGCGATCCCGCAGTTCGCTGCCTGGACCGCACTGGCAAACTCGACGAGAAATCCGTCGCCCATGATCTTGAACAACCGGCCCGAATGCGCGTCCACACTCGGTTCAATAATGCTCCGCCGCAAGTCCGCCAGCCCCGCGAGTGCGCCGGTCTCGTCAATACCGACCAGACGCGAATAGCCGACCACGTCGGCGGCAAGGATGGCGGCAAGGCGACGCACTGTGCTCATTTCCCGTTCCGATTTTCGCAAGCTACTCGATCGTTCCGCCGCGTTGGACGTGGATAGCACATCGACGATTTTTAGTCGGAACAATTCGCAACAAACGTTCCTGCGCTGGTTTTCCCATCTGCGCTTTAATGTTGCATGGCGGGCTGCTAAACCCGCGCCCATGAGCGACACTGCCCACAACGTCAAATCACGCGTCGCCGCGATTTCGGTATTTGCCAGTGCCTGCATGGCTGCGGCCAAATTCGTTGTTGGAATTGCCATCGGCAGTCTCGCCTTGATCTCGGAGGCGCTGCATAGCTCCGTCGATGTGGTCGCGACCGTGATCACATGGATGGTGGTGCGGGTTTCAGACCGTCCCGCCGACGAGGAACATCACTACGGTCACGGCAAACTAGAGAGCGTTTCGGCGCTCGGCGTGATCGCGCTGCTTTATGTCTTGGCGGGCGGCATTCTGGTCGAATCCTACAGCCGCCTGCGGGACGGGGTGGTCCCGCCAAGTGTCTCGGCAATTCCCTTCATTGTTCTACTGGTCGATATCGCGGTGAATCTGTGGCGCGCCCGGGCGCTGCACTCGGCGGCGCACACCACCAAGAGCCAGGCACTTGCCGCTGACGCGCTGCATTTCACATCGGACGTGCTCGGCTCGGTCGCCGTGATCGTGGGACTGGCGCTTTCGGCACTCGGATACTCGTGGGGCGATGCCGCCGCCGCTATCGTCGTGGCCGTCGTGATCGCATTGCTGGGGCTTCGAATGGCGCGATCTACCGTCGAGACGCTGGTCGACCGCGCGCCAAAAGGCGCTTCCGACAAAGCCACAGCCGCAATCAGGGCGGTGCCGGGCGTGCTCGATGTCGAACGGTTGCGGGTGCGAATGGTGGGATCAACCCACTTCATTGATGCCGTCGTGCAGGTGCCACGCACCTATCCGATCGATCGGGTCGAGGAGATCAAACGAAAAGCCCAGGCCAACGTCGCGAGAGTGCTCGACGATGCGGACCTGGCATTCACCGCAGTTCCAGTCGCGCGCGATAACGAGAGCGTGCGTGAACGTATCATGGTGATTGCCCGCAATTCCGGTCTGGCCGTGCACCATGTGACCGTGCACGATCTCGGCGGGAGATTGACCGTCAGCATCGATCTTGAGGTCGACGGCAACATGGCGCTCGCAGCAGCCCACGGCATCGCCCATGAGCTGGAGGGGAACATCCGGCACGAATTCGGGGAAGATGTCGAGGTCGACACCCACATCGAGCCGCTGGAGCCCGAACTGCCTGTTGGCGTCGACGCTGCTCCGGAACGTGTTGAAGCTATCAAGAACGCGCTGTCGCGTTTCGCCATGGATACCGCGATCCATGACATCCATAATGTGCGGGTGCGCGATACCGAGGCGGGCGAGATCGTGAATTTTCATTGCCGCGCCGCGTCCTCGATGAGCGTAATCGATGTCCACGAGAATGTCGACGAGATCGAGCGCGCGCTGCGTCGGGCTTTTCCGGAAGTGAAGCGCGTCATCAGCCATGCTGAGCCTCCACGCGTTTAGCAGAAGCGAACGTCGCGTTCCCGTTTCGGACTCAAGCTCGCAGGTATATTTACGGCTCTCTCAGGCACGCCAATTCTGGACAACATTTATTCGAGTTAACGAATCGTTGACTCTCGACAGCCCGCAAAAACTGGATTCAAATCGAGTGTGATTCGGAGTGGGACTGGGGTCCTTCTGAAGCGGGTGTAAAAGTTTCCAAGGGGGCCAAAGGTATGGGGCGCGCACACGCGGCGAGCGCCTGCGTTCAATCCGATTCGATCAAGGGATTGGCGCAGTCGATCGCGAAACCGGCCTATCATCGGCTGCTGATCGCCGAGCCGGTGCTTCGCCGCGCCGTCCCGATCCTGATTATCGCATTTCTGATTACGATCTGCCTTGGCGCGTTCGTGCAGGTGCTCGACCAGAACCGGCAAAAGCGAGCGTCGCTCAAACGCGACCTTGCGGCACTCGCCGATGTACTCGCCGATCGGCTCGATCGCATCGCCTCGAGCCGACAGCATCCGGCCGCCACCTTTGAGCGGCTTCAACTGTTGCTGCCTGGGCTTATTCCGTCCTGGGGCGCCGTCGCCGGCCGGCACGTCATCGTTGTCGGCACCGATCAACGCGTACTTGCCCGCGTGCCTATCGATGCCGGGCTTGACGATACCAGTCGCATTCTCGACGTCGTCAGCGCGGCCCTGCCGTTGACCGCGTCGGCGCAGCAGGACCGCGTCACCGATATCACCTTGCCGAACGGCAGCGGCGCATTGGCCGTTCAGCACATCATCAAATCCTTGCCCGGCCAGATCATCATCATCCAGGAAACGACGGACTCGTTGTGGCGATCGGAGGCGGCGTTGTCGGTGACGCTTTCAGCCACGACGGGCTTTGTGGTGCTGATCCTGGGCTTCGCCTTCCACTGGCAATCGACCCGGGCGCGCGAAGGCGATCTCATCAACGACGCCGTGCGGGGGCGGATCGATACCGCGCTCAACCGGGGACGGTGCGGATTATGGGATTGGGATCTGTCGCGCGGCAGAATTTTCTGGTCGCAATCGATGTTTACGATGCTCGGTCTCGATACCCGCAGCGATCTCCTGACCTTTGGTGAGGTCAACGCGCTGGTGAATTCCGATGATATCGACCTGTTCGCGATCGCGGATCAACTTATCTCATCGCAAATCAATCACATCGATCAAACCTTCCGAATGCAGCACACCGATGGTCACTGGATATGGTTGCGGGTCCGATGCGAGCTCAGCCAGGGTGCGGTTGGTTCCGGCTTGCACCTGATCGGAATTGCCGTCGACATCACCGAGCAAAAGAGTCTTGCCGAAAAGACGGTAGAGGCAGACGTGCGGCTGCGCGATGCAATCGAGACCATTCCGGAAGCGTTCGTATTGTGGGACGCGGGCGACCGCCTGGTGCTCTGCAACTCGCATTTTCAGCGGCTGCACAAGTTACCGGACTCGGCGGTGACGCCGGGCACCTCGTATGAAACAGTAATCGAAGTCGGCAGCATGCCGGAGGTGCGTACCCGCTTGCACGAAGCCGGCGCCCACGCGCCCGGCGCGCGCACCTTCGAGGCTCAATTGGAAGACGGCAGTTGGCTTCATATCAGCGAGCGCCGTACCAAGGACGGCGGCTACGTCTCCGTGGGTACCGACATCACGCGCATCAAAGCCCATGAGAAGAAGCTCGTA
>JAICIT010000036.1 GCA_025960445.1 Bradyrhizobium sp.
CAGTTTTCAATTCGGCGCCTATCGCGCCGATCCTGCCTTTGCGCCGAAAGCCGCGATCGTGGTGATCCAGGAAATTTTCGGCGTCAATCATCACATTCGCGCCGTGTGCGACCGTCTGGCAAACGAGGGATACGTCGCCATTGCGCCGTCGATCTTTGATCGGATCGAACCTAACTTCACCTCCGGCTATTCGCCGGATGAGATCGCTGTGGCGCGCAAGTTCGTCGCAAATCCGGACTGGGCGGCGATGCTGCGCGACGCCCAGGCCGCGATCGATGCGGTAAGGGATGTCGGGCCAATCGGCATTATCGGCTTTTGTCTGGGCGGCAGCGTCGCCTATGCGGCGGCCACCAAACTGGCGGGGCTATCGGCTGCGGTCGGCTATTACGGCGGTGCCATCGCGCGCTTCGCCGACGACAAGCCTCAAGTACCGACCCAGCTTCACTTCGGCGAGAAGGACGCGAGCATTCCGCTCCGCGACGTCGACATGATCAGGGCCAAGCGGCCCGAGCTCGAAATTCACGTCTATCCCGGCGCGCAGCACGGCTTCCACTGCGACGAACGAGCAAGCTATGACAAGAAGAGCGCCGAAATCGCTTGGCCGCGTAGCCTGGCTTTTTTTGCCAAACATCTCGGCAACTAAGCCATCTCTTCGGGCCGTGAGACCGGTAGTAGCGAGTTGCGCGCGGGCAGTGCGTTCGCGCGATGCGGAAGCCGACGCGCGGCCTTCCGCATCGCGGAAACAATTTACGCCGTGATTCCGACTCCGATCGGACACGACACCCCGGTACCGCCCAGTCCGCAGTAGCCGCCGGGATTCTTGGCGAGATATTGCTGATGATAATCTTCGGCGAAGTAGAACTCGCCGGCGGGTGCAATCTCGGTGGTGATGGAGCCGAGTCCCTTTGCCGCCAATGCTTTTTGATAGGCAGCTTTGGACATCTCGGCGGCCTGTCGTTGCGCTTCGCTAAAGGTGTAGATCGCGGATCGATATTGCGTTCCGACGTCGTTGCCCTGACGCATGCCTTGCGTTGGGTTGTGACTTTCCCAGAAGACTTTCAGCAATTGATCGTAGGAGATTTTTTTCGGATCGAATACGACCAGCACCACCTCGGCATGGCCGGTGCGACCAGAGCAAACTTCTTCATATGTGGGGTTTTGGGTGTGCCCCCCGGCGTAACCAACCGCGGTGGTGAATATGCCATCACCAAGTTCCCAGAATTTGCGCTCGGCGCCCCAGAAACAGCCGAGACCGAACACCGCCTGCTCCAATCCCTTGGGGTACGGCGGCTGCAGCTGCCGACCGTTGACGAAATGAATCTTTGCAGTCGGGATCGGATCGGCGCGGCCCGGCAGCGCCTCGGAAGCGCTCGGCATTGCGGTTGATTTGCGCATGAACAGCATGGTTGCCTCCACGATCAGGTTCGAATTCACGACGACGAAGCGTGTCTCTAATATATGTACGTTTCTACGCAGGCCAGTGTGGCGGAGTTACTCGGCGCGATGCAAAGCCGGGCACGTTGATCGACCGTCAGCTCCGCGAGTAACCGATCAGCGGCTTGCGGGGCCGGAACAGTAGCATCAAGATAATGCCGAGCACGCCCATGACCGCGAAAACCGGCTGATCCAGGATGACTCTTATGACGCTGGTCCAGAGCCATGGCGCATGGCTTTCGACCCAGGCGCGAAACGCCTGCTGGCTGGATTGATGAATATCGTTCCAGAATTGACCAAACCGGGTGAAACGCAAGGTCTGATCGGCCACCCAGCGCGCGCCGTCATAGACCATGAACACAAACCCGCCGGCCAGCAGTAACAGTCCCAGAAGTCGAAAAAACCCGCGGATCATGCGTCACCTTACATCTCTGAGACCGAAAAGCGCCGTCAGGCAATACCGGGGCCGCCCAGAACATTCAACCTCATCAGCAGCTTATCGGCGCTTTCTGGCGGTTTGAGGTTCCGCGGGCAGCCCGGCAAGCGTTGACGCTGCAACACCCGCCCTCTATAAGGGCGCCAATGGCGGCGGGCGCAATCCCGCCGCCGCAGTTCTTTAAGCGGCGTCATCATCTCAGCGCAATTGCCTCAGAGACCGACACTGCAGGGGACACTCGAAACACGATATCATCGATCCCGCATTGGGGCGGCCGGCGCACTTGGGCCCGACCACTTAGCGATCGGTCACCGCCGAAGGATATTTAAGAGATGGCCAACACAACTTCCGCCAAGAAGGCGACGCGCAAAATTGCCCGCCGCACGATCATCAACAAATCGCGCCGCACCCAAATGCGCGGTGCGGTTCGCATCGTCGAAGAGGCGATCAAGAGTGGCGATCGCAACGCCGCGATCAAGGCAATGGCCCGCGCTGAGCCGGAGCTGATGCAGGCGGCGCAGCGCAACATCATTCACAAGAATAACGCGAGCCGGAAGGTGTCGCGCCTCGCGCACCAGATCGCCAAACTGGCGAAGTGAAGCGCGCGAAAATTCAATCGGTCATAAAGCCCGGCATCGCCGGGCTTTATGCTTTTTATGGTGCCGCTGTTTAACCGACGATTCGGAATATTATTACGCACCGTATTTTTACGTGCGCTTTCAACAGAAGTGACGTTTCGGAATTCGAGATTGCATCAGTTCAAGAGCCGCTACGCATTGAGCGGCCGCAGTTTCGATATTGCAACCGCCTTCACGCGCGCAATGCAAACAGTGGCTGCAGGGTTACCCTATTCCGACGAGCAAAAAAAAACGCGCTTGCGTAGTCACTTATCGGCATAGTGGCGAAGAGTTGTTCGAAAACTCCTTTCGGCCTTATTCCAACTTAAACGTTTTATGAATTTATTTGGCGGCGTTGTCAGAAATGTCACAGTGCTTTCGCGTTTCGAATCTGTGCACAGATTCAAAACGTTGCCACTTCGCGCGAAATGCTTTGCGTGGCTTCGCCATCGTGAATCGTTTTCATCGGCGATCCGCATCAATCATTTCCGTTGCGGGAAATAAGGCATGCTGTATTTGTACAACGTTCGCGGCGCCCACGGCTCTTCAGACCAGCGCGGTTTAAAGAACGGGGCGGACGTGCAAATCGGCGGCGGTGTGCGCGTTGGCGACGCTCTCCAAGCGATTGTCGGGTTCAACTTCATAGGAATATGAGGACTGCGGTTCTGTGTCGAATTTTCTGAGGCGAGACATCTGTCTCCTGGTTTTAGAAAAGTGATATGCGGAGAGCTAAACCGAACAGCGTGGGAACGCGAAGCAAAGTGGGCAGGGAAACAATCAATCTGAGTGAGGCAGTATAAACACTGAACGGTTGTAATGTTCGGGCGTTGGCGGCTGAATTTGAGATAGATGTTGGGATGACAACTTGCTGTGAGTGATCATGGCGAGATGGGGAGGTTGCATGCTATACGGAATCATCGCGGTGTTCGGTCAAATGCCAACTTCAAACAACGGCGCTTCGGACGCCGTTGACATCGCCACTGCACAGGCTCGGGCGCGAGCTCCCGACAGGCCCTCCAGTACGCGCTGACCTCACCAACGTTTCTCTTCAATCGATGACCTGACCGCGGCGTTTCCGCCGAGCGGCCGGGCTATGGCTGAAGACAACCGTCGCTTGAGGTCTACGCCGGGCACGAAGAGTGCAAGGCGTTTCGCCCAACTACATTACTCTTTCCGAAAAGAATTCAGACATGACAACCACGGAACAGGATCGTTGGTCACGTGTAAAAGGCCGGCTGCGCACGAGCGTAGGAGAAGACGTCTATACAAGCTGGTTTGCGCGAATGGACCTCGAAGGCGTCGAGCAAGAGAGTGTGCGCCTTTCAGTTCCGACCCGATTCCTCAAGAGCTGGATCCAGGCACACTACGCCGAACGGGTTCTTACATGCTGGCAGGCAGAGATGCCGGAGGTACACAGGATCGACCTTACGGTGCGCACGGCCATGCGATGCGTGGCGCCCGCCAAAGAGGCGCCTGTCCCGCTCGACAAGCGTCGCGTTGAGCGGTCCGATGGCAGGCCCGCTCCGGAGCTGCGCGCAACGGCCATCGCGCCGGTTTCCGCCAGTCACGACGCGCTTGGTGGCTCGCCGCTGGATCCGCGGCTGACTTTCGGGACGTTTGTGATGGGCCGCTCCAACACGCTGGCACATGCCGCGGCGCGCCAGGTCGCAGAAGGCCGGCGCGGTGATCCCGTCATGTTCAATCCGCTTTACATCCATGCCGGCGTGGGCCTTGGCAAAACACATCTGCTCCAGGCGGTGACATGGGCGGGCAATTCAGGCAGCGAGCGCAAAGTGCTGTATCTCACGGCCGAGAAATTCATGTACGGCTTCGTCGCGGCACTGAAAACGCAGACGGCGCTCGCCTTCAAGGAGGCATTGCGCGGTATCGACGTGCTGGTGATCGATGATCTGCAATTCCTTCAAGGCAAGTCGACCCAGGCCGAGTTCTGTCACACCCTGAACGCGCTGATCGATGCCGGCCGGCAGGTGGTCATCGCAGCCGACCGCCCGCCCTCCGATCTGGAAAGCCTCGATGATCGGGTGCGCTCGCGGCTCGCCGGCGGCCTGGTGGTCGAAATGGGATCGCTCGGCGAAGAACTGCGGCTGGGAATTTTGAAGTCGCGCGTTGCGGTCGCCCGCGCGCACCATGCGAGCTTCGACGTGCCCGCACCGGTGCTCGACTATCTCGCCCGAACCATCACGCATAATGGCCGGGATCTCGAAGGAGCCATCAATCGCCTGCTCGCGCACAGCAAACTGAATGCGCAGCCGGTGACGCTCGAAATGGCGGAGCGCGAAGTGCGGGATCTGATCCGCCCGCAAGAACCCAAGCGCATCAAGATCGAAGACATTCAGCGCGTAGTAGCCCGGCAATACAATGTCAGTCGGTCCGACCTGTTGTCGTCTCGAAGGACGGCGAACGTGGTTCGTCCTCGCCAGGTCGCGATGTATCTGGCGAAGACGCTGACGCTGCGTTCTCTTCCCGAGATCGGACGGCGGTTCGGAGGGCGCGACCATACGACGGTGCTGCATGCGGTGCGCAAGATCGAGGGGCTGGTCTCCAAGGACATCGCGCTGTCCGAAGAGGTTGACTCGTTGAAACGTCAATTGCAGGAGTGAACCCCTCTTCTATCCCCTCCTGATGGCAGGATCAGGCTAAACTCAGCCAACCCGCGCGGCAGCCGGCTCGCTGCTCGCCGCGGGGCTAGGCCAAGGCGAGCAGCTGGAACGCGCGTCTTCGGATTCGCCCGCAAAACGTGGGGAACGAGGCCGCGTTTCTCTTGCGCTGACCGGCCATCCGCGCCACCTTGCGGTCCCCTCGCGGGTTTGATCATATCCAGATCGGATCAGGCCTTTTCGGGTCTCAAATGCCGCGGCGCGCCTTTTGGCCGCCCGGCTTTTCCATCTTAGGATCAGGCGGGTATTGAAATGAAGGTCACCGTCGAACGCGCGCAACTGCTGAAGTCGTTGGGCCACGTCCATCGCGTGGTCGAGCGCCGCAACACCATTCCGATTTTGGGCAACGTGCTGGTTCGCGCTGAAAATGCGCGGCTGTCGCTCAAGGCCACCGATCTCGATCTGGAAGTGACCGAAACGCTTGCCGCTGAAACCGCGACCGCTGGTTCGACCACCGTGCCGGCGCATATGTTCTACGATATTGTCCGTAAATTGCCCGACGGCGCGCAGATCGTGTTGGAAGCCGACGGCGATCGGTCGGTGCTGGCGATACGAGCCGGGCGTTCGCGGTTTACGCTGCAGACGTTGCCTGAGAATGACTTCCCCGATCTTGCGGCCGGCGACCTGACGCATTCGTTTACATTGGGCGCCAGCGAAATGAAGCGGCTGATCGATCGCACGCAATTCGCGATCTCGACAGAAGAGACCCGCTATTATCTGAACGGCATCTATCTGCATACCGCCAGCAATGGCAAAGCCCAGAACTTGCGCGGTGTCGCCACGGACGGCCATCGCCTTGCCCAGATTGATCTGCCTCTGCCCAAAGGCGCAGCCGGCATGCCCGGCGTGATCGTGCCGCGCAAGACCGTTGGCGAGGTGCAACGGCTGATCGAGGACAATGAAGCGGAGATCAAGATCGAGCTTTCGCAGGGCAAGATCCGCTTCACCATCGCTGATGTGGTGCTGATTTCGAAACTGATCGACGGCACGTTTCCAGATTACGGCCGCGTCATCCCGCAGAATAATGACAAGGAACTGATCGTCGAGAAAAAGGATTTCGAGGCCGCCGTCGATCGGGTCTCGACCATTTCGAGCGAGCGCGGCCGCGCCGTGAAGCTCGCCTTGTCGGCCGGCAAACTGGTGCTGTCGGTGACCAACCCGGACTCCGGGAGCGCGACGGAAGAGCTCGAAGTGGAATACGCGTCCGATCCCCTCGATATCGGATTTAACTCTCGCTATCTGCTCGACATCGCGGCGCAGATCGAAGGCGAGGTCGCGGTACTGAAACTGGCGGATCCCGGCTCGCCGACGCTGGTGCAGGACAAGGAGTCCAAGGGCGCGCTCTACGTCTTGATGCCAATGCGGGTTTAGAAGTCTTTTCCAGTTTGCCCCGAATGCGCCTGGCTTGCGGCCGCGCAAGGCGCATATCGAGAGAGGCGCGTAGGGAAAGTTCACGCTGCTCCCCTGAGCATCGGCGTGTTGGCCCGGCAAGGACGGGATAACCCGCATGAAGCGGCGTGAAGTCCGGCGTGACGAGTTGACAGTTTTGCCATGATCACCTCCCGCATCCACCGCCTCACGCTCACGCATTTTCGAAACTACCGGGCGGCGAGCCTGGAGACGCATGGTGAGATGGTGGTGCTGGTTGGCCCGAACGGCGCCGGCAAAACCAACTGCCTCGAGGCGATCTCGTTTCTTTCGCCGGGACGTGGCTTGCGGCGGGCGACGCTCGAAGATGTCGGCGACAATCAGGGCGATGGCTCCTGGGCAGTCTCCGCCGAGGTCGAAGGCGCGCTCGGGCTGGCGACGCTTGGCACCGGCGTCGAACCGCCCGGCAATGATGGACCAACCTTCAGCCGACGCTGCCGAATCGACCGTGAGCCGGTGAATTCGGCGAGCGCATTCGGCGACCATCTGCGCATGGTGTGGCTGACGCCGTCCATGGACGGACTGTTCATGGGCGCGGCGTCGGAGCGACGGCGATTTTTCGACCGGCTGGTCCTTGCGATCGACAGCGAGCATTCGAGCCGGGTGGCAGCGCTCGACCGCTCACTACGTTCCCGCAATCGCTTGCTGGAAGTGCGCAACTATGACGATCATTGGTGTGACGCGATCGAGCGCGAGACCGCCGAGCTCGCGGTTGCGGTCGCAACGACGCGAGCCCACGCCGCCGCGAAGCTGAGTGGTACGTTGCTAGAGCGCAGCCATGCGTCTGCATTTCCCTCAGCCCGGCTGGCACTCGACGGCTGGATGGAGAACGCGCTGCTCACGGAACCCGCCACTTCGGTGGAGGATCGCTACCGCCAAATCCTGCGCGACAGCCGCGCCCGCGATGCTGCCGCCGGGCGCACGCTCGACGGGCCGCATCTCACCGACCTGCAGGTGATCTACGCGCCAAAGCAGATTCCGGCGCGCGAGGCCTCGACCGGTGAACAGAAGGCGCTGCTGATCGGCTTGGTGCTGGCGCACGCCAATTTGGTCGCGGAGATGACCGGGCTCACGCCTCTCTTGCTGCTTGACGAGGTGGTCGCGCATCTCGATCCCGCCAGGCGCGCGGTGCTGTTCGCTGAATTGGCAGCGCTCGGTGCGCAGGTCTGGATGACCGGTGCTGACCCCGCCACTTTCAGCGAAGTCGGCGCGACCGGCGAAATATTCGACGTCAATTCAGGCCAAATTGCCCGGCGCACCTAAGGCGCAGCTTGGATGACGACGAAGCAAATCGAAATTTTCAGGGCGAAAAAAGCTTCCGGAATCGCGCTTTTGACGGGCCTCCGAATCGGGTTCCGTCCACCTTGAAAAACACACAAAAAGCCCCATTTATTCAAGGATTTAGTAAAGCAGACTTTGCGCTAGGCGCATCGCGCCTTTCATGGCAGAAATAGATCAATCAGCGCCTGTATTGTGCCGCTGATTCGGGACACCCTCAAAGGCCTCACATGACAGAACCTGCCCGGCGAACGGTTGCCGAAACTGAGCAATCCATTCCCATCGAATATGGCGCGGAATCGATCCGGGTTTTGAAAGGCCTTGATGCCGTACGCAAACGGCCGGGCATGTACATCGGCGACACCGATGACGGAAGCGGCCTGCATCATATGGTGTATGAGGTGGTCGATAACGCGATCGACGAAGCGCTCGCCGGCCACGCGACCATCGTGGAGGTCATGCTGAACGCCGACGGCTCGGTGACTGTGCGCGACGACGGCCGCGGCATCCCTGTCGACATTCACAAGGGCGAGGGCATTTCCGCCGCCGAGGTCATCATGACCCAGCTGCATGCGGGCGGAAAATTCGACCAGAATTCGTACAAGGTCTCGGGCGGCTTGCACGGCGTCGGTGTGTCCGTGGTCAACGCGCTGTCCAGCAAGTTGCAACTACGGGTCTGGCGCGACGGCAAGGAGCATTTCATCGAATTCGCCCATGGCGACGCGGTGGCGCCGCTGCAAATCGTTGGTGACGCCAACGGCAAACGCGGCACCGAGGTGACGTTCCTCGCTTCCAAGGAAACCTTCACCAACGTCGAATATGATTTCGCAACGCTCGAGCATCGCCTGCGTGAGCTCGCGTTCCTGAATTCAGGCGTCAACATCGTGCTGTCTGATCTGCGCCATGCGGTCGAAAAGCGCGAGGAGATGCGCTATGAAGGCGGCATCGAGGAATTCGTCAAATATCTCGATCGCAACAAGAAGCCGATGGTGCCGGCGCCGATCGTGATCAATACCAATATGAACGGCATCGGCGTGGAAGCAGCCCTGTGGTGGAACGACAGCTACCACGAAAACGTGCTGTGCTTCACCAATAACATTCCTCAGCGCGACGGCGGCACCCATCTGGCCGGTTTCCGCGGCGCGCTGACGCGTCAGGTCAACGGCTATGCCGATGCCATCGCCAAGCGCGAAAAGATAGCGCTGACGGGCGACGACTGCCGCGAGGGCCTCACCGCGGTGCTGTCGGTGAAAGTGCCTGACCCGAAGTTTTCGTCACAGACAAAAGACAAGCTGGTGTCGTCCGAAGTGCGCCCGGTGGTGGAGAATGTCCTCAACGAGGCCTTGGCGGCCTGGTTTGAGGAACATCCAACGGAAGCCAAAATCATTGTCGGCAAGGTGGTGGAGGCCGCAGCCGCCCGCGAGGCCGCGCGAAAGGCGCGCGAGCTGACGCGGCGGAAAGGGGCACTCGATATGGCTTCGCTGCCCGGCAAACTCTCCGATTGCCAGGAGCGCGATCCAGCCAAGTCAGAACTGTTCATCGTCGAGGGCGATTCCGCAGGCGGCAGCGCCAAGCAGGGACGCAACCGCGAATTCCAGGCCGTGCTGCCATTGCGCGGCAAGATCCTCAACGTCGAGCGCGCGCGGTTCGACAAAATGCTTGGCTCCGAGCAGATAGGCACGCTGATAACAGCGCTCGGCACCGGCATCGGCCGCGAAGATTTCGATCTTTCAAAACTGCGCTACCACAAGATCATTCTGATGACCGACGCCGACGTCGACGGCGCGCATATTCGCACCCTGCTGTTGACCTTCTTTTTCCGGCAGATGCCGGCCCTGATCGAGGGCGGATATCTCTACATCGCGCAGCCGCCGCTTTACAAAGTGGCGCGCGGCAAGTCCGAGCAATACCTGAAAGACGAGCGGGCACTGGAGGACTATCTGATCCAGACCGGGCTCGACGATTGCGTTTTCCGGCTAGGTTCGGGCGAGGACCGCAAAGGCCGCGACCTCCAGGCAATGGTGGAGGACGCCCGCAGCATCCGCACCACGCTGCACAATTTGCACAGCCGTTATAACCGCAAGGTGATCGAGCAGGCCGCGATCGCTGGCGTGCTTACTCCCAAGATCGCCGGCGATGCCGCAACCGCCAACGCCGCCGCCGAGTATATCGCGCGAAGGCTGGACGCGCTGGCCGATGAAGTCGAGCGCGGATGGACCGGCCGCTTCACCGAGGGCGAAGGTTACTTCTTTGAACGTACCGTGCGCGGCGTGAAAGACGTCGCGGCGATTGATGACGCGCTGCTCGGTTCCGCTGACGCGCGCAAGCTGGACAGTTACGCGGCCAAGCTGCAGGAGGCCTATCCGAATCCGGGCGTGCTGCGTCGCAAAGATTCCGAGACCCTCATTCACGGTCCTGTCGACTTGTTCGAATCGGTGACCGCGGCCGGACGAGAGGGACTGAAGCTGCAGCGCTACAAAGGCCTCGGCGAAATGAATGCCGAACAGCTTTGGCAGACCACCCTCGACACCAACGAACGTTCGCTTTTGCAGGTGAAGATCAAGGAGGTCGATGAGGCCGACGACATCTTTACCAAATTGATGGGCGATCTGGTCGAACCGCGCCGGGAGTTCATTCAGGATAATTCGCTCACCGCCAACGTGGACGTGTAGCGATCCTTCAGTCCAACCCGTCAGACGGAAATCCGTGATTGCCCTGGCAGGCAGGTATCCCTGGCGGCTCGGTTCCGGGATGGGACGAACACAATCATCTCGGGCGCCGCAGCCGCCAGCATGGTCCAGGCTGATCCGCCGAGCGGCTGTTGACGCGCTACCGCGAGCGCCGTACCAAAACTGGCCGAACGAGAAAACAAGGCAATGCCATGGCCAACGAAACCGCTACGCTCGCCGCCTATGTCGCCGATCTGAAATTCGAGGATATCCCGCAGCAAGTACGGGACCGCGCCAAGGCGCTGACACTGGACTTCCTCGGCAGCGCGATCCGCGCGCGCCGGGACGCGGAGTCAACACCATCGCTGCTGAAAATGCTCGAGGCGCTCGCGCTTGATGGTACCGGCGAGTCCACCGTGTTCGGTGACACCAAGAGGTGGACCCCCGCGGTGGCGGCGCTGCTCAATGGCGCGCTGGGCCATTCGCTTGATTTCGATGACACGCACGCGGACTCGTCATTGCATGCGAGCGCTCCGGTGGTGCCCGCCGCTTTCGCAGTCGGCGAACTCGTCAGTGCATCCGGGCGCGATGTTCTAACCGCTATTGTTGCTGGTTATGAAGTATGCTGCCGGCTCGGCAACGCGCTCGATCCCACCTCTCATTACGCGCGCGGCTTTCATCCCACCGCCACGGCCGGCACTTATGGCGCGGCCGCCGCCGCGGCGAAGTTGTTTGGGCTTTCACAACAACAGATCATCGCCGCGTTTGGCGTCTCCGGCAGCCAGGCCGCCGGGTCACTGCAGTTCCTCGTCAACGGCGCCTGGAACAAGCGTTATCAGGTAGGCGCGGCTGCGATGAACGGCGTGATCGCCGCTACGCTGGCGCGCAACAACTTTGTCGGGGCAACTGAATCGGTTGAAGGCAAGCATGGGCTGTTGGTGGGCTACAGCGACAACGCCCATCCGGACAAGGCGATCGCCGGGCTCGGCAAGGTTTACGAGACCATGAATATCGGCGTGAAGCCGTATCCGA
>JAICIT010000037.1 GCA_025960445.1 Bradyrhizobium sp.
CGCCTCGACGTCTATGGCGCGGTAGAGCATCCGCTGTTCTGGGATTTCGCGCGGTTCACCGCCGAGCCGCAGACGAAGTCCACATCGGACATTCATTGCGTCACCACATGGTCGCGCTATGACAACCAATGGGAGGGTCTGGCGACGCGCGACCTGCTGATGGCGTGTCGGCCGCGCCAGCAGGCGCGCCATGTCGTGCTGCATTCCCATGACGGCTATACCACCAATCTCGCGCTGGAAGATTTTGCCGCCGATGGCGCCCTGCTCGCCCATAGCTGGTCGGGTGCGCCGCTTGAGCAGGAACACGGTGGTCCGGTCCGGCTCGTGGTGCCGCATCTATATTTCTGGAAGAGCGCAAAGTGGCTGCAAAGCATTGAATTTCTCGCGCAGGATGCGCCAGGTTATTGGGAAGTGCGCGGCTATCATAATCGCGGCGATCCATGGGCCGAGCAGCGCTATTCGGGGGATTGATGCTTCGCGCCAACGTCTCGCTATGAGAGACGCGGAGACCATCAGGGTGGAGAGCGTGCATGCCGACAGAGCGTTTTCAGTTCAAGGGTGAAGGCGGCTATCAACTCGCGGCATCGCTGGACCTTCCGGACGGCGAGCCGCTGGCTTACGCGCTGTTCGCCCATTGCTTCACTTGCGGCAAGGACGGCCTCGCCGCCCGGCGCATCGCCGCGAGCTTGATGGCAAACGGCATTGCGGTGCTCCGGTTCGACTTCACGGGCCTGGGCTCCAGTGAAGGCGACTTCGCAAACTCGAACTTCTCCTCGAACGTCGCCGATCTGGTGTGGGCCGCTGACCATCTTCGCGAAATTCGAAAAGGCCCGGCGATCCTGATCGGCCATAGCTTGGGAGGCGCCGCCGTTCTGGCTGCAGCCCGGCAAATTCCAGATGCCAGGGCCGTCGTGACGATCGGCGCGCCGTCCGATCCCGCCCACGTCACCGGGCTGTTCAGGGATCGCATCGATGACATTCGCAAGCAGGGCAAAGTCGAGGTTTCGCTGGCGGGACGGCCATTTCCGATCAGCAGCGGATTCCTCGACGACATCGCAGAACAAGGCTTGATGGTTCACGTCACCAATCTGCACAAGGCGCTGCTGATCATGCACGCGCCGACGGACGCGATCGTCAGCATCGATAATGCGAGCCGCATCTTCATCGCAGCCAAACATCCCAAGAGCTTTGTTTCGCTCGAGGGCGCAGACCATTTGCTCAGCGACCGGCGCGACGCCGCCTATGTCGCCGACGTGATCGCCGCGTGGGTCACGCGCTATCTGGATCCCATCACGGCGGAGCGACCAGAAGTCGCCCCTGAGACGCCGCGCAATGTGCTTGTTCAGGAAACCCGCAGCAGCAAGTTCCAGCAGGCTATTTCGATCGGCCCACATCACCTGATTGCCGATGAGCCTGTTGCGTCCGGCGGTGAAGACGCCGGTCCCGGGCCATATGATTTTGTGCTGGCTGGACTGGGGGCCTGCACTGCGATGACCATGCGCCTCTATGCGGATCGAAAGTCGCTGCCGCTGGACCGCGTGAGCGTGACGCTAATGCACAGCAAGATCCATGCGCGAGACTGCGCCGAGTGCGAGACGAAGATCGGGATGCTCGATCAGATCGAGCGGGTCATCACGATGGAAGGGACGCTGGACGCCGAGCAACGCAGCAAGCTGCTGGAGATCGCCGATAAATGCCCGGTGCATCGCACACTGACATCGGAGATTCACATTGTGACCCGCGCCGCCGATTGACGGACGGCCTGGCCGGCGTATCATCGTGAACTTCTCAAGAGAGCTCCGATGCCGGTTGTCGCACGCGTCGATCCGAAAACTGTTTTTACGCCGGCTGAATGGAGTCGGTTGACGTCGCGCAGTTCGCTACGCGGCATCTGGCTCGTGGTTCACGCCTGGGCAACGATTGCCGGGGCAGTCGCACTTGTCACGTTATGGCCAAATCCCCTGACGTGGCTTATCGCCGTGATGGTGGTTGGAGCGCGCCAGCTCGGGCTCGCCATTCTGATGCACGAAGCCGCGCACGGTGGAATTCACCACAACAAAGCGATCAATGAATGGATCGGGCAATGGCTTTGCGCGGTCCCGGTGGGCGCTGATCTTGCCAGTTACCGGTCATATCACCTGCAGCATCACAAGTTCACGCAGCAGCCGGAAGATCCCGATCTTTCGCTTTCGGCGCCATTTCCGATCAGCAAAGAAAGCTACCATCGCAAGGCGATCCGCGATCTTACCGGCCAGACGTTCGTAAAGCAGCGATTGCCTCTGTTCCTCTCGCTGTTCAAGCGCGGAACAATCGCGGATGGCTTGTCGCACGACAGCTTCGTCTCGGCCGGAAGGGACAAGATGGCGCGCTTCCTGTGCGTCAATGCGGTCCTGTTCGGACTGTTTTTACTGGCAGGCGCAGGCTTGTGGTACTGGGCAGTCTGGGTCTTGGCGATGGCGACCTGGCTGCCACTGGTCACCCGCATCCGCAACATCGCCGAACATGCCTGCACGTCAACGGGAGAAGATCCGTTCAGTCATGCCCGCACCACGCTCGCCAATCCAATTGAGCGGCTGCTTATTGCGCCCTATTGGGTGAACTATCACTCCGAGCATCATCTGTTCATGTACCTGCCTTGCTATCGCCTGCCCGAAGCACATCGGCTGCTAGCGGAAAAAGGCCTGATCAAGCGGATGGAGGTACGTCCCGGTTATCTCGAAGTCATGCGCCTGGCGACGTCTCGTTCGCGTTAGCGCGCTTGAGTCGCATCCGGCGCTGGCACCAGCGGCTGAACTCGGAGCACACCGCGCAGCCCAGCCGCCGTGCCGAGCAATATCCCGGCGACAGCAACGAACGAGGGCAGCGCGAGCGTGGAGAGACCCGTCAACCCCTGGCCTATCGAGCAGCCATAAGCCATCGCGCCACCCGCTCCCATCAGCGCAGCCCCGGCGATGGAGCGCACCATCTGGCGTGGCGACGTAAAGCTTTCAAGCCGGAACCGGCGCGTGGCCAGTGCGGTCACCAGACTTCCAGCAAACACGCCGGCTACCATGGTGATGCCGAAATTCAGGGTCAGTCCGGTCGAGAGCATCGCATATTGCACGGCATCGGCGATCGGCGCGATGAAAGTGAGCGAGGTGACAGCGACAGGATTGAAATCGTCGGCGCCCAGATAACCGGTCGCGAACCATCCGGCCGCAATCAACAGTCCGACGCCAATGCCGGCCCCGACCTGTCCCCAGGCGCGCTGAAACGGCGCGTGCGCAAACGCGAAAATAATGAGCGCTCCAGCAACTACGGAAGCCGCAATTGTCCGCGCGAATGTCGCGCCCAAGCCCAGCGTCGAAAACAACGCCGGCAGTGAAATCGTCTGCGGCGCACTCTGGGAAGCCTGCAGCACGGCGATGCGCGCCGGCGCAATCAATCCCTTGAGCGTCATCTGCGCGGCGATGCCGAGAACAAGCACGACCACAAGCGATCGCAAGTTGCCGCGCCCGAGCAGCACCAGCGCGCGCGAACCACAGCCGTTCGAAAGCACCATGCCATAACCGAACAACAGTCCGCCGACGAACATCAGCGGGGCCGAGAACGAGGGCTGCAGATAGATCGATTTTCCGAGATCGACGAAATTGCCCGCTGCGAGAAGCTGAGTTGCCGCGATCGCCACCCCAAGCGCGAGGGCATACGTCCTGATCAGGCGGCCATCGCCCTCGCCCCACCAGCCGCGCAAACCGCTAAGCAGGCAAAACCCGCTGAGCAAACCGATCGCACCGTAGGCGACGCCGATCAGCAATCCGCTCATTACGACAAGGTTGCCGCCGTCCTGCATGGCTTTTTTCCGGGCTTTCCGCGGGCCTCCCCGCGCTTCGCAACGTAAAATGGGAATGAACTTCCGTGCTGCTATAACGTCTGGTGCATAGGTCAGTCCACGCCCTGCAGCAGCAAAGAAGAATGCTGCCGTCTGACATGCGACCAAAGGAAGAAAACTTTCGCTTGCAGCGGTAATGCCAGCGAATTTATGCTCGCTTAAGCGCCGCTCCGCATCGGGCGGAATCGTTGACAGCAGGCGGCTTGCGATGGAAGCCCAGTGAACGTCAAGACCACGCTTTCGAGTGAGGATCTGGCGCGCGCGTGCGCGGACGCGATGTGGCGGGAAGACGACGCCAGCAAAGGCCTCGGAATGCAAATCGTGCAGATCAGGCCCGGCGAAGCCGTCCTGAGCATGACGATTCTCCCGAGCATGGTGAATGGGCACGGCATCGCCCACGGCGGCTTCATTTTCACGCTGGCGGATTCGGCTTTTGCGTTTGCCTGCAACTCGCACAATCAGCGCGCGGTCGCAGCACAATGCCATATTTCCTTTATCCGTCCGGGCAAACTCGGTGACCGTCTCGTCGCGACTGCCCGGGAAATCTCGCGAAGCGGACGTTCCGGAATCTACGACGTCCGTGTCACGGTTGATGAAATTGCGATTGCCGAGTTGCGCGGTCATTCCCGCACGATCGACGGCGCATGGGTGCCCTCGGCGGAACGCGACAGCGAGGATTAACAAGCAGCAGATTTGAGGAAACAGCGATGGCCTCGATCAATCTTCAAACAAAGCGAAGCGGCTACAGCGCGGAGATGGATGAGCTCGAGCGCGCGTCGCGTGACGAAATTATAGCATTGCAAACGAAGCGCCTCGCCGCGACGCTGACCCGCGTCTACGACAACGTCGCGCACTACAAGAAATCCTTCGATAAAGCCGGCGTACACCCCCGAGATTTTCGGCAACTATCCGACCTGAAGAATTTTCCATTCACGGCAAAAACCGATTTGCGCGACAATTATCCGTTCGACATGTTCGCGGTGCCCCGCGACAGACTAGTTCGCGTCCATGCTTCCTCCGGCACAACGGGCAAGCCCATCGTGGTCGGATATACCCGAGCCGATATCGAGACCTGGTCCGATGTCATGGCGCGCTCGATCAGGGCAGCTGGTGGTCGGACCGGCATGATCATCCATAATGCCTATGGCTACGGTCTGTTTACCGGCGGGCTAGGCGTGCATTACGGCGCCGAGCGGCTCGGCTGCACGGTGGTGCCGATCTCGGGCGGCATGACTACGCGGCAAGTGCAGTTGATCGCTGATTTTAAACCAGACATCATCACGGTGACGCCGAGCTACATGCTGGCGATCCTGGACGAATTCAGACGGCAGGGACTCGATCCACGCAAGTCGTCACTAAAGATCGGCATCTTCGGCGCCGAACCCTGGACCAATGCCATGCGCGCCGAGATTGAACAGTCGTTCGACATGGACGCCACCGACATCTATGGCCTCTCGGAGGTCATCGGCCCCGGGGTGGCACAGGAATGCATTGAGACCAAGGACGGCCTGCACATCTGG
The DNA here is from genome assembly GCA_025960445.1 of Bradyrhizobium sp. GTDB lineage: Bacteria > Pseudomonadota > Alphaproteobacteria > Rhizobiales > Xanthobacteraceae > Bradyrhizobium. Next base: position 5,389 of record JAICIT010000037.1, read on the forward strand.
GAAGATCATTTTTACCCGGAAGTGATCGATCCCGAGACTGGCGCCGTGTTGCCGGACGGCGAAAAGGGCGAACTCGTATTCACCTCGCTGACAAAGGAAGCCTTCCCCATCATCCGTTATCGCACTCGCGACCTGACGCGGCTGCTGCCGGGCACGGCGCGGCCTGGGATGCGCCGTATGGAGAAGGTCACCGGGCGTTCCGACGACATGATCATCCTGCGGGGGGTCAACGTGTTCCCGACCCAGATCGAGGAGGTGCTGCTCGCGACCGACTGGTGCGGCGGTCATTTCGTGATCGAACTGACGCGCGAGGGACGGATGGATGTGATGACCGTGGTGGCGGAAGCGCGCCCCGAAAGTTGGGACGGCAAAGGCCTGCTCAAACATACCGAACTGATGACCGCCCACATCAAGGACACCGTCGGCATTCACGCCCGCGTCAAGGCGGTAGCGCCGGAAACGCTGGAGCGATCGCTGGGCAAAGCCAAGCGCGTATTCGACAAGCGGGCGTAATGACGTCCGATTGTAGCTTGATCCTTCGAGACCGCGGCGAAGGACGCCGCTGCTCAGCATGAGGCTACATTCTACACGTGGTCATAATCGACCACGACGGTCTCGGAGGTCGGGCGCGCCTGGCAGGTGAGTATAAACCCAGCTTCCAATTCCCACGGCTCCAGCGAGTAGTTCACTTCCATCTGCGCGCTGCCTTCGATCAGCTTGGCGCGGCAGGTCGAACACATCCCGCCTTTGCAGGCGAACGGCAGGTCCAGGCCGGCGCGCGACGCGGCATCGAGAATGGCTTCTCCTTCCGCGACTGGCACATCGCGGCGCTTACCATCGATGATCAGGGACGCAATTGCCTTGGGCGGCGCACTCGCGGCTATTGCCGCCTTCGGACGCGGCTTGCCGCCGAGGCCCGAAACAAAACGCTCGACGTGAATGCGATCGGCGGCAATGCCCAGGTCCCGGCAGGTCGCCTCGATGTTCTCGCTCATGGCGGTGGGACCGCAGATGAAGACGTGATCGACCGTTGCGGCCGGTACGAGCGAGCGCAACAGCACCCTCACCTTCTCGCCATCGAGCCGGCCGTGCAGGATCGGAATGTCCTGTTCTTCGCCTGAGATCACATGAAAAACCGAAAGCCGCTGGATAAAGCGATCCTTGAGCTCTTCCAATGCCTCGCGAAACAGCACGCCAGCCGTCGAGCGATTGCCATAGAATAAGAAGAACTGGCTGTCCGGTTCGCGCGCCAGAACCCCTTTGACGATCGAAAGAACAGGCGTGATGCCGGAGCCAGCAGCAAAGGCGACATAGACCCGCGCGTCGCCGGGCGTTGCCGCGACCCCGAAACGGCCAGTCGGCGTCATCACGTCAATCTCGTCGCCGGGCTTCAGTTCGTCGGCGGCCCAGTTCGAAAACGCCCCGCCATCCACCTTTTTCACTGCGATTCGCAATTCGCCATCATCCGGGCCGGAGCAAATCGAATAGGAGCGGCGCACCTCCTCGCCGTCCATCATCGTGCGCAACGTCAAATACTGCCCCGGGTTGAAACGATAATCGTCCGCTAGCGCCTGCGGGATCGCAAACGTCAGTGACACCGCATCTCTGGATTCGCGGCGCAGATCACCCACCGCAAGGCGATGAAACCGGGGAGAGGCGGACATGTTCAGTGACATTTGAAATAGTCGAACGGTTCACGGCAACTCCTGCAACGCCAGAGCGCCTTGCATGATGTCGAACCGAATTCGGACAGCACCTCGGTATTGTCGGAGCCGCATTGCGGGCACGTCACCTGCTGCACGCCAAACAGCGCGCGTCGGGAACTTGCCGCCTGCGGCGGAGCGATGCCGTACTCCCGGAGTTTGCGGCGGCCGTCTTCGCTCATCCAGTCGGTGGTCCAGGCCGGCGACAGCACCGTACGTACTTTTGAGTTGCGGAATCCGCTGCGCTCCAGCGCCAACTCAATTTCGACCTTGATCATATTCATCGCCGGGCAACCGGAATAGGTCGGCGTGATCGTAACTTCGACGCAACCATCGTTGATCGCCACGTCGCGCAGCACACCGAGATCGGAAATCGTAAGCACCGGAATTTCCGGATCGACCACGCCTGCGGCTACTTCCCAGGCACGCTGGAGCAGCTCCTCGTCCCTGAACGCGGCGATCACCATGTGACACCCGGGAATGTCCGCTGCATCGCCTGCAACTCGCTAAGCAGGTGGCCGAGGTGCTCGCTGTGCCGACCGCTGCGGCCGCCCTTTTGCATCCATTCCCTTTTCGGCAACGCCATCGTCGCCTCGCTCATCACGGAGGAAACAGTCTTAAGCCAATGCGGATGCAAGCCGGCGGGATCGATGGCAATCCCGGCATCGATCAGGGCGCGCTCGCTCTCATCGACCTCGAACATCTCGCCGGTGAAGGCCCAGAGATCGTCGACCGCGCCTTGCGCACGACGATGGCTTTCCTCGGTACCATCGCCTAGCCGGAGCATCCATTCCGACGAATGACGCAGATGGTACGCGCTTTCCTTTTCCGATTTGGCTGCAATCGCCGCCAGCGTCGCATCGGCCGATTTCATCATCGCCCGCCAGTACAGATCGGCGAAGGCAGCATAGAAGAATTGACGCACCATCGTGCGCGCGAAATCGCCGTTGGGCTGCTCCAGCAGCAGCAGGTTACGGTACTGCCGGACATCGCGCAGATAAGCGAATTTGTCTTCGTCATTGTCCCTGCCCTCGATGATCCCGGCGTAGCTGTAGAGCTCGCGCGCCTGGCCGAGCAGATCGAGGCCCATATTGGCCAGCGCCATATCTTCTTCCATCATCGGCGCGTAGCCGCACCATTCGGAAAGCCGGTGGCCGAGTATCAGCGCGTCATCGGCCCGGCGCAGCACGTACAGCACCAGCGGCGTTTCCGAAACCGTGATCGAGGCTGTCGCCATGTTTCTCCGATCGTCGCTCGCTATCCTGAGCAAGCCTGAAAAGCAGGCGTCTCGGAGGATGAGCTCGGGCCTAATGGCGAGAGGACGCTATCGCGCTTTCTCGCCATCAGGATCAAAATCACATATGTCCAACTTCTTCAGGCACTTCATAGAAAGTGGGGTGGCGATAAATCTTGGATTCAGCCGGCTCGAACATCATGCCCTTGTCTGTCGGATCGGACGCGGTGATCGCTGCCGATGGCACGACCCAGATCGATAGGCCCTCGCCGCGCCGGGTGTAGATGTCGCGCGCCGCTTGCAGCGCCAGTGTTGCATCCGCGGCGTGCAGCGACCCGACATGCTTGTGCGCAAGCCCGTTGCGGCTTCGAATGAACACTTCCCATAGTGGCGTATTCGGCGTGCCCATGCTGGCCTCCATAGATCCCGTCGCGGCCTACGCGGCCGCTTGGCGGCTCCTGCGCTTCTCGGCGTAGGCCAGCGCGGCCTCCCGCACCCATGCGCCTTCGTCATGGGCCGAGCGGCGCGCCGCCAGCCGCTCGCGGTTGCAGGGGCCGTTGCCGGCAAGCACCTGCTTGAATTCATTCCAGTCAATCCCGCTGTACTCCCAATGTCCCGTCGCCTGGTTCAGCTTCATGCCAGGATCAGGAATGGTCAGCCGCAAATATTGGGCCTGCGGCACCGTGGCGTCGACGAACTTCTGCCGCAGCTCATCATTGGAGAAACGCTTGATCTTCCATTTCGTCGAGGTGTCGCTGTGCTGGCTCGCCTGGTCGGGCGGCCCGAACATCATCAGCACCGGCCACCACCAGCGATCGAGCGCGTCCTGCGCCATCGCTCTCTGCTCGTCGGAGCCCCGCGCCAGCGTCAGCATGATCTCGTAGCCTTGACGCTGGTGAAATGATTCCTCCTTGCACACGCGGATCATCGCCCGCGCATAGGGGCCATAGGAGCAGCGGCACAGCGGAATCTGATTCATGATCGCGGCACCATCGACCAGCCATCCGATCACGCCGATGTCCGCCCAGGTCAACGTGGGATAATTGAAGATCGAGGAATACTTCGCCTTTCCGGCCAGCATCTGATCGACCAGTTCCTCGCGCGAGGCGCCGAGCGTTTCCGCTGCGGCGTAAAGATAAAGGCCGTGGCCGCACTCGTCCTGCACTTTGGCCAACAACGCGGCCTTGCGACGGAGCGAGGGGGCGCGCGTGATCCAGTTGCCTTCCGGCAGCATGCCGACGATTTCCGAATGGGCATGCTGGGAGATCTGCCGGGTCAGCGTCTTGCGGTACGCCGCGGGCATCCAGTCATTGGGCTCAATGCGTTCTTCGGCATCGATCCGCGCCTGAAACTGCGAGGCGCGAGCGGCGTCCTCACCGCTGGGGTTTTCGGCTTCCGAGGTGTTGAGCGCCTGCGTGTACATGGCTGACCTCCAGGGAAGCCATCAATATATAACAAAATATCTGATTTTCAACCTATTTGTGTAACATATATCGATCTGCGAAACGCTGCCGGAGTTCGGCTCCGCCGGGCGGCAGCGCGCCGCTTTCGTTGGAACCATGTTGGTCCAGCCATTTTTCGGAACCGGGCAGCAAAGCGCGATAGATTTCACCGCAGAGCTGCCGGGCCGGGCGTCCCGGCCAGTCCTTTGGCAGCAATGCAGGCGGCAGTAGCGGATCGCGCAACACCACGCGCCTGTAATAATGGATCAGTAATATCCGTGCGGTGAAGGCCTCGATTTCGGACAACCGCGCGCGCCGGCCGATCCAGGCGCGTAACGGTTCGAAGGTCCTGATGAATTTCAGATAGGCATCCGAGGTGCGATCCAGCGGCCAGCTTTCGCTGAGAAGTCGCCGGCCGCTAACATCCTCGGCGGAAACCTCGAGCCGGATCGCACCGCTTGCCTCGTCGGGTATCGGAACGCCCGATGGCGCGACCCATACGCCCGGTAGCGGGCTGCCGAACCCGGCATTTTTCAGTGCCTCGCGCGAAGCATCCCGCTCCTCGCTGCTGCCGATCAACAGGAGTTCGAACCTTCCCGTCCAATCCGAGGCTTGCGGATCGTAAATGTGCCTGGTCGCGGTATCAAACGTGTGCCGGCCCTTCTTCGCCAACCGGTAGAAGCTGTTGCGGCCGACCTTGCTGCGCTCGAGCCAGCCATCCGCGGCGAGCCGGGACATCGCCGTGCGCACCACGCCACTGTCGATGTCCAGTGTTTCGAAAAATCCCAAAAGCGTTCCGAGCCAGACCGAACCGCCGCGCGGCACGATCGCATCACCAAAAACCGTGATGATGATCGAGCCCGTACGCGAAGGTTCGCGCTTGAGCTGTGTGAGGATGCGGGCGAGCGGGTGCGGCATCCGCAACGCATAGCGCGTTTTCGCGCCTCACAACAACCAAGCCTGCTAACGGTTGGGATCAGGATACACCATGCTGCGCCATCCGCTGCGTTCGAACGGCCTCCACTTGCCTTCAGGCTGGGCCAAGCGATCGGAGACCGCGTAAACGACGGCTGGATGATGGCCCATGCCGCAATGGCTGCTTTCGACCTCGATGCTTTCGGACAGCGACGACGTCTTTTCCACGCAGCCTTGCCAGGCGCAGATCCCGTCGGTTCGACTGAAGATTGCGGTGGTCGGCACTGGCGGCGCCTCGGCAAGTGACCCACCGAACCGCTGATCCTGCTCCTCGGCGCTGCGGCCGCTCGCCATTTCGTAAACGCGCCAAGCATTGGTTGACTTGGGAGTGCCGGCAAATGGACTACCGAGCGTGATGACGGAGCGCACGCGATCCGGCATCATCTTTGCCAACTGCCGCGCGTAAAGCCCGCCCAGACTCCAGCCAATCAGGCTTATTTTGCGTCCATGCACGTCGTTGAGTTCGGTTACCAGATCGAGCATCGCGCGTTGCACGCCTTGGCGCAGGCCGAGATTGCGGCCTTGGCGCCAGCCGCTTACCGCATATCCGCGATTTCGGAGAAAGCTCCGTAATGGTCGCGTCGAA
>JAICIT010000038.1 GCA_025960445.1 Bradyrhizobium sp.
ACCGACGCGTGTCTCTCATTGGGTGTGCCCAACGTGGCCATCATCACCGGCGAAGGCATGTCGGGGGGCGCCATCGCCATCACCACGGCAAACCGCGTGCTGATGTTCGAACATGCCATTTACAGCGTGATCTCGCCGGAGGCGGCATCTTCGATTCTGTGGCGCGACGGCACGAAAGCGCAGGAAGCCGCCACCAGCATGAAAATCACCGCGCAGGACATGCTGCGCTTTGGCGTGATCGATTCCATTCTGCCCGAACCGCCTGGCGGGGCTCATCGCGATCCGCAGGCCATGATTGGCATCACAGGTGAGGCGATCGCGCAGGCGCTGGGTGAACTCCGCCACCTTGATTCGGACGCGATCCGCAAGCAGCGGCGTCAGAAATTCCTGGATATCGGACGAAAACTGAGCTGAGGCCGCGGGCTCGATCGCGGCTTACTCCGGCTTTTGCGAATGCCGCCGCAATTACGCGAAAGGTTCCGAGCAATTCCAAAGCCTTAGAGACTATATGTCCTGGTGGTGACCTGTCAGGCCGGCTTTTGCCTAGTCCATGGAAAGCCCAACGTAAGTCTCGTCCGAGACCTGTCCGCCGCGATCTTGCAATGTCTTCGCAGCTTGTCTGAGCGATCGGCTTGGCAGTACGCTCCTGAATGACTTCTGCTCTGGACAATCAGCTTTTAGCAATGCTACCCGCCGACGATTTCGCGGCGTTGAGCAAACATTTTATAACGGTTGAATTTCAGCATGGAGAATCACTGGCGTTGCCGGGCGACGAAATTAGAAGGGTCTACTTTCCGCATTCCGGAATCGTTTCATTTGTGGTGGAGGTTCCCGAGGGTGATGTAGTGCAGACAGGGATGGTCGGCCGCGACGGCGTTGTCGGAGCGGCACAGGCACTTGATGACAAAGTGTCGATTAACAAGATTGTCGTACAGTCACCCGGCACAGCTTCTGTGATTGACCGCGACCCTCTGCGAGACGCCATACGTTCCGGCAACGGCATTCGCAAAATATTTGCGGCTCACGATCAGTTTTTCATCTCCGACATCCAGCAAACGGCAGCCTGTAATGCCCTCCATCCCATCGAGGCGCGGATGTGCCGCTGGATGTTGCGAATGATGGATTTGATCGGAACTGATGTGCCGCTCACGCAAGAGGACCTTGCGGCTATGATTGGCGTGCGGCGTACAAGCGTCACCGAGGTGGCAACCCGCCTTCAGGCTCATGGAGCTATCAGCTACAAGCGCGGTCACATTCGAATTGAGAATTCGCAGTGGCTGATGGAAGCCTCCTGCGAGTGCCATAAAGCCGTGAAGCTGAATTATGAGAGGCTGTTCGGAAATTTATTGCCTCAACGCGTGAGCACTGACCGCATGGCGAGAGGACCTAGCTAGAATAAGCTTTGAATCTGCCGTGCCGAACGCCGCGCGTGTAGGCGGAAACGGCCACCTACCGACGTACCATCCGGTTTTACCCTCTAAACAGTGGTCCCAAAACAGATCTCGAAGAGGCGGCTTCAAACTCACTCGCGGGAGGACAAGCTTTGAGGGCGACGCCAGCGAACCCGTAGTTCAGCGGCGTGACGTCCAGTTACAGGCTCCCATTGCTCCGACAAGGGATTTTTAAAGCCGGACACGAAAAGCCGCAATTAGGCCCAGACACGGATATTTAAGGTCTGTTGACCAATGGTGAGTTGGGACGGCCCGGCGCGGCTGCATTGACTTGCGACGCAACGGGTCAAAGCGTAGTATTTTACTCAATCGCTTCAGGGCATGTACGCCATAGTTGGGGGTGCGGAACTTGCCTGTCGGGTGTGGGGCTTTGCATTGATCTATCGCTCACTGTTTCGCGCGCTTATCACATCGGCCGCGCTCGGGGCCGGTGTGCTGCTCGCCGGCTGTAATAGCGACGAAATCTCGCTGGCCGCCAACGCCAAGGCCAACCAGCCGGTCCCACCCAAGCTCGTCGCCGAAATGACGGAAAAGGACATGGAGCTGCAATCTCCGATCCTGGTCCGTCTGTTCAAGCAGGAGGCCGAGCTCGAGGTGTGGAAGCAGGACCGCTCCGGCCGGTTTGCCCTGTTGAAAACTTACCCGATCTGCCGCTGGTCGGGCGACCTCGGACCCAAGGTCCGCGAAGGCGACCGCCAGGCGCCTGAAGGCTTCTATTCGATTTCGCCGGCGCAGATGAACCCGCAATCGGCCTACTATCTCTCCTTCAACACCGGCTATCCCAATGCCTACGACAGATCACTGGGCCATACCGGGTCGCAGCTGATGGTGCATGGCGATTGCTCATCGCGCGGCTGCTACGCCATGACCGACGAGCAGATCGCCGAGATCTACTCGCTTGGTCGGGAATCCTTCTTTGGTGGCCAAAAGGCCTTCCAGCTTCAGGCGTATCCCTTCCGTATGACTCCGCTGAACATGGCCAAACATCGTAACAATCCGAACATGCCGTTCTGGAAGATGATCAAGGAAGGCTATGACCACTTCGAGGTCACGCGGCAGGAGCCGAAGGTCGATTTCTGCGAAAAGAAATACGTGTTTGACGCGGCGAAACCGGCAGACGCCAAGCGCGATCCGGTGTTCGAAGCCTCGGCCAAGTGCCCTGCCTACACTATCCCGGATGAGATCGCCGATGCGGTGCGGGAGAAGCAGCAGCAAGATCAGGTCGAAATCGCCAAATTGATCGCAAAGGGAACGCCCGTCGTCCGCATGAACACAGGCATCGATGGCGGCATGCACAAGGTGTTCGCCGCCAAGCTGCCCGATGCCTCTACCGGATTGTCCGAAGGTGGCGAAGGTCAGAGCCTGTCGCTGCTGGCGCTTTCGCGCGCGCCCGGCACCATTCCCTCGACGGTCAATCCGCCGCACGGGCCGGTCACCTCGCCGCAAGAGCCATTGGTCGCCTCGATCGCCCCAGCTCCGGCGAAGTTGGCATCGGTGTCGCCTCCGAACGCGCAGTCCGACGGCTTCTTTAGCAATCTCGCCCGCAAGGTCGGCTTCGGCGCCGGCGATACCACCGCCAGCGCGCAGCCAATCCCATCAAAGCCAAAAGTGATCGAGGCCAAGCGTCACGAAGCGTCCCGCCCGGACGCCTCTACATCAAAGACCCCAAAACCCGAGGTCAAGCAGGCCGCCACCCGTCTCCCGATGAAGCCGGCCATCTCTGAGGCACACGCTGCCGCGGCGCCGCCAGCCCAGGAGGCCTTGGTGGCGGGGTCGCAGCCGATCGTACAGGCCAATTCGTTCGAGAGCCGGTTCTCGGGCTTCAAATAATCCAAGTTTTCTTGATCCCAATTTTTTGTCGCGCCGCCATGTCTTGGCGTCGCGCAGTCGCCTTCGCGCGCGGAATGTAGGGGCGGCAATGACATGCTTGCCGCCGGTTGAGAATTACAGGAGGCTGGTGTCCCTAGGCGGACTTAACGCCGGGTTGGAGAAGGGACGATTTCAATGAGGGTAATAATCGGAATCGCTTTGGCTTCGATGCTGATCACAGCCGCAAGCGCACAGGACTCACCGTTTCGAAAGGAACTCAAGCGAGGCGATCTGACCGGGACGAATATGGAAGTCGTCACCAGCATCAGCGAACTAAAGCCCGGCGATGTCTCTGCGCTGCACATCCATCACGGCGATGAATCCTATTATTTTCTTGAGGGTGGCACCATCGAATTGCCCGATGGAAAGCAAGTACCCGTTCCGACTGGTGCAGTCGGATTCAACGTGCGGGACACGCCGCACGGGGCTTACAAAGTTGTCGGTGACAAGCCGATCAAACTACTGACTGTCCATATCGTTGATAAAGGCAAGCCACTCTACGACACACTGCCCAAATAGCGGGCGACCGTAACACTGAGCCGCTGTGCGCTAGCGCAGCGGCGTCGCGGCTACGCGTATTTGCCGTGACAGTGCTTGTACTTCTTGCCTGAGCCGCAGGGGCAATCCTCATTGCGGCCGACCTTGCCCCAGCTTGCCGGATTTTTGGGATCGCGATCGGCGCTGGCGGCCGGCACCAGCGACACATTGGCAAACGCCAACTCGTCTTCCCCGGTGTTCGGATCGAACTTGTGAGCTTCCATTGCCGGCAATACCGGCTGCTGGTCTTCCGGCGGCACGATTTCGACCCGCATCAGTTGCGCCGTCACCGCTTCGCGCAGATGCGCGATCATCGCCTCGAACAGGCTGAACGCTTCCGACTTGTATTCCTGCAGCGGATCGCGTTGGCCGTAGCCGCGCAGCCCGATCACCTGACGCAGATGGTCGAGCATGATCAGATGCTCGCGCCAAAGATGATCGAGCGTCTGCAGCAGAATGGTCTTTTCGACGTAACGCATCACGTCGGGACCCCACTGCGCAACTTTGGCCGCCATGTGTTCGTCGACGCGCTGCTCGATCCGGGACAGCAGCTCCTCGTCCGCGATGCCCTCTTCCTTGGCCCATTGATCGACCGGCAGATCGATGTCGAGCACCCGCTTCAATTCTTCCTTCAGCCCGGCGACATCCCACTGTTCGGCATAGACATGTTCTGGCACATGCTTGGTCACGACGTCCTCAACAAAGGCGCGACGCATGTCAGCCACCGTCTCGGCGACGCTCTCGTCCTTCATCAGGTCGACGCGCTGGTCGAAGATCACCTTGCGCTGATCGTTCTGGACGTTGTCGAACTTCAGCAAGTTCTTGCGGATGTCGAAGTTGCGGGCTTCGACCTTCTGCTGCGCCTTTTCCAGCGCCTTGTTGATCCAGGGATGGATGATGGCCTCACCCTCTTTCAGCCCGAGCCGCGTCAGCATCGTATCGAGCCGATCAGACCCGAAGATCCGCATCAAATCGTCCTCAAGCGAGAGGAAGAACTTGGAACGGCCGGGATCGCCCTGACGGCCTGAACGACCGCGCAGCTGGTTATCGATGCGGCGGGACTCGTGGCGTTCGGATCCGATAATGTAGAGGCCGCCCGGTTTGTTGACGGTCTTGGCTGATTTTGCTCCCTTCGCGGGTTCGACCTCGACCACTTCTTCCGCCTTCAGCACGATGTCGCGGAAGCGTTCGACGTCGGCCTTGATGCGTTCGATCCGGGCAGCCTTCTCCGCCTCGTCCGTTATCTCCGCCGTCTCGTGCAGGATCCTCATTTCCAGCGAGCCGCCCAGTTTGATGTCGGTACCGCGGCCGGCCATGTTGGTCGCGATCGTGATCGCGCCGGGAACGCCGGCTTCGGCGACGATGTAGGCCTCCTGTTCGTGGAAACGCGCGTTCAAGACCGCGAACAGCTTTGCGGGCTTGCCGGCGCGGGCAGCCGCGTAAAGCTTTTCCATCGCGTTGGGATTGCCGAAATCGATTTGCTTGTAGCCGTGCGCCTTGAGGTAGTCGGCGAGCACTTCCGATTTTTCGATCGAGGCGGTGCCGACCAGCACCGGCTGCAGCCGGGCATTGGCGCGCTCCACTTCGGCGAGGATCGCCGCGTACTTCTCTTTCTGCGTGCGATAGACTTCGTCGTCCTCGTCCAGCCGCGCCACCGGCACGTTGGTCGGTATTTCGACCACCTCGAGCTTGTAGATGTCGAACAACTCGTCGGCTTCGGTGGCAGCCGTGCCGGTCATGCCGGCCAGCTTCTCATACATCCGGAAATAGTTCTGGAAGGTGATGGAGGCCAGCGTCTGATTCTCCGGCTGCACCGGCTGATGCTCTTTGGCTTCCAGCGCCTGATGCAGGCCTTCGGAATAACGCCGGCCCGGCATCATGCGGCCGGTGAACTCGTCGATGATGATGACCTCACCGTCGCGTACGATATAGTCCTTGTCGCGCTGAAACAGCGAGTGCGCGCGCAGCGCCTGATTGATGTGGTGGACCACCGAGACGTTCTCGACGTCGTAAAGCGACTCTCCTTTGAGCTGGCCGGCGTCGCGCAACAGCGTCTCGATCTTTTCCATGCCGGCTTCGGTGAGCGTCACCGTGCGCTGCTTCTCGTCAACCTCGTAGTCGGTCTTGTCGAGCTTGGGAAAGAAAGTATCGATGGTGTTGTAGAATTCCGAACGGTCGTCCAACGGACCGGAAATAATCAACGGCGTCCGCGCCTCGTCGATCAGAATGGAGTCGACTTCGTCGACGATGGCATAGAAGTGACCGCGCTGGACCATGTCCTCGAGACGGTACTTCATATTGTCGCGCAAATAATCGAAGCCGTATTCGTTGTTGGTGCCGTAGGTGATATCGCGTGAATAAGCCTCCTTGCGCTCGGCGTCGTCGAGACCATGGACGATCACGCCGACCGTGAGGCCGAGAAAGTTGTAGATCTGCCCCATCCATTCGGAGTCGCGTCGGGCCAGATAGTCGTTCACGGTCACCACGTGAACGCCCTTACCGGCGAGCGCATTGAGGTAAACCGCAAGGGTCGCCACCAGCGTCTTGCCTTCGCCGGTTTTCATTTCGGCGATATCGCCTTCGTGCAGCACCATTCCGCCGATCAATTGAACATCGAAGTGACGCTGGCCGAGAGTACGCTTGGCCGCCTCGCGCACAGTGGCGAATGCCGGAACGAGAATGTCGTCCAGGGTCTTTCCTTCGGCGAGTTGTTTACGGAATTCGGCCGTGCGCGCTTTCAACGCTTCGTCCGAAAGCGCGGCGGTTTCTGGCTCTAGGGCATTGATGGCATCGATGCGGGCCTGGTAACCCTTGATCCGCCGATCGTTGGCGGAGCCGAAAAATTTGCGGGCGAGCGCGCCGATCATGCCAAATTCCTGTTTTCGCGGTTCGGCGAAGCTGCCGTGACGTTTTCCACCCAGATGCCTATCAACTCATCGTGACGCATTGCGGCGCTGAGCCCGGTTCGAGGGCACGCGCCAAATGAGTGGGAATTCAGCAATCCAAGGTCAACGGCTAAAAACACGGCCAAATGTGCGCTATCGCCATCGACTTAGGTGCGGCAGAGATATGGCTGGGCCAGAGGCTTGTCAACGGCGCGAACCTCTCAAGGATTTCATCATTTTGACAGAGTTTTCGCGTTGCCAACGCGCCACGATTGGGCGAGTGTCCCGCCGCCCCAAAACAGCCCTATAAGGATTTTCCATGACTTCCTCGTTCCCGGAAACGAAAACCGGCCTGCGCCTTGGCCTCGCCTCCGCTGCTGTGGCCGGGTGTCTCGGCATGGTTCTCCTTGCCGGCTTGCCCGTCAGGGCGGACGACAGCAATCCGGTGCTCGCCAAAGTAAACGGCTCGGAGATCCGCCAGAGCGACGTTGCGCTCGCTGAAGAGGAACTCGGACCGAGCCTGGCGCAGATGGATCCCGCGACCAAGAAGGACAACGTGCTGTCGTTTCTGATCGACATGAAGATCGTCGCCAAGGCCGCCGAGGACAAGAAAGTCGAAGATAGCCAGGAGTTCAAGAAGCGCCTGGCCTTCACGCGCAACCGTCTGCTGATGGACACGCTGCTGGGACAAGAGGGCAAGACGGCGACCACCGACGACGCCATGAAGAAGGTCTACGACGAAGCCTCGAAGCAGATCACCGGCGAGCAGGAAGTTCACGCCCGCCACATCCTTGTTGAGACCGAGGATCAGGCCAAGGCGATCGAGGACGAACTCAAAAAGGGCGCGGATTTTGCCGAATTGGCCAAGAAGAAATCGAAGGATCCCGGCGCTTCGGACGGCGGCGATCTCGGCTTCTTCACCAAAGACCAGATGGTGCCGGAGTTTTCCTCCGTCGCATTCTCGCTGGAGCCGGGCAAGATCTCCGATCCGGTCAAGTCGCAGTTCGGTTGGCACATCATCAAGGTCGAGGAAAAGCGCAGCCGCAAGGCGCCCGAATTCGACCAGGTCAAGGGCCAGATCGAAACCTATGTGACGCGCAAGGCGCAAGCGGACTACGTGGCGAAGCTGCGCCAGACCGCCAAAATCGAGCGGATGGATCAACCGGCCGAGACCGCAAAGACCGAAGCTGGAAAACCTGAGGCTGCAAAGCCCGCCGATTCAACGGCCGCGCCCGCAAAGAAGTAACAATTCGCTGTCGCTTCTTCGAATCCGATAGTATCTACAAACGTTGTGGCCGGGCCTTGTCCCGGCCATCTACGTCTTTGGCCCCGATCCGGCGGGCGGGAACGTAGATGGGCGGATGATATCCGGCCATAACCCTATTCTCGTGATGCTTCTGCTTTTTGGAATTGATGATGTCCTCAGCTGTGTCTCCGCTCGCCCCGACCGATGTTCCCGAGATGCCCGCGATAGCGGGCGTGAAGCTCGCCGCGGCAGCAGCGGGCATTCGTCAGAAAGGGCGCGCGGATGTATTGCTCGCGATCATGGACAAGGGCACGAGCGTGGCCGGAGTTTTCACGCAATCGAAATGCCCGTCGGCACCCGTGGAATGGTGCCGCGCGAAGCTGACCCGCGGAAAGGCCCGGGGCCTGGTGGTGAATTCCGGCAACGCCAATGCCTTCACTGGAAAGACCGGACGACACGCCACCGCGCTGACCGCCAGCATCGCCGCAAAGGCGCTCGGATGCAGCACGGCCGAGGTGTTCCTTGCCTCGACCGGCGTCATCGGCGAGCCGCTCGACGCCACCAAATTCGACGGCGTGCTGGGCACGTTGGCTGAGCAGGCCGCGCCGGGCGGTTGGATCGATGCCGCCAAAGCTATCATGACCACCGACACGTTTCCCAAACTAGCCACCGCGACGGTGAAGCTCGGCAAGGCAAATATCACGATCAATGGCATCGCCAAAGGCGCCGGCATGATCGCGCCGGACATGGCGACAATGCTGGCTTTCGTGTTTACCGATGCGCCGATCACTGCTGGCGCTTTGCAATCACTGTTGAAGGGCGGCGTCGACGACACTTTCAATGCGGTCACGATCGACGGCGATACCTCGACCTCGGATACGCTGCTCGCTTTCGCTACCGGCGCAGCCGCCGTCCATGGCGCGCCGAAAATCAGCCGCGCGAGCGATCCTCGGCTGAAGGCCTTCGCAAAAGCCTTCAGCGGCGTGCTGGCCGACCTCGCCGAGCAGGTCGCTCGTGACGGCGAAGGCGCGCGCAAGCTGGTCGAGATCATTGTCGAGGGCGCCGTCTCGAAAGCCTCGGCGCGCAAAATTGCCAAGTCGGTGGCGAATTCACCTTTGGTGAAGACCGCGATCGCGGGCGAAGATGCCAATTGGGGCCGGGTGGTGATGGCGGTCGGCAAGGCCGGCGAGCCCGCAAATCGAGACAGGCTCTCGATCTCATTTAACGGCATTCGCGTCGCCACCCGTGGCGCGCGCGCTCCATCCTATGATGAGGCGGAAGTATCGAGAGCGATGCAGAATCCCAAGATTCAGATCAGCATCGCGCTCGGGATGGGCAAGGGCCGTGATCGCGTGCTGACTTGCGACCTCACGAAGGAATACGTTGCGATCAACGGCGATTACCGCTCGTGATGTCACGGGCCGGCGACGATTCAATCATGGTGCTCAAGGTCTCATCGAGGCCGACTCCCCAACAATCCCGCGCATGACCGAAATCAACGTCACCCTGGTGGTTGCCTGCGCGCTGGTTGACGCTGATAGACGCGTACTGATCGCGCAACGGCCCGAAGGAAAACCGCTGGCTGGATTGTGGGAATTTCCCGGCGGCAAGGTCGATCCCGGCGAACGGCCCGAACAGACGCTCATCCGTGAGCTGCATGAGGAAATCGGCATAACCGTGAGGGAGGCCTGTCTCGCGCCGCTGACCTTCGCCAGCCACGCATACGAAGATTTCCACCTGTTGATGCCGCTCTACATCTGCCGGCGCTGGGACGGCGAGGTGATTGCGCGCGAAGGCCAGAAACTTGCCTGGGTCCGCGCCAACAAATTGCGCGGCTATCCAATGCCGCCGGCGGACATTCCGCTGATTCCGCCTTTGATCGATCTGTTGATGTGAAGTCGCAAACCGCTGAGTCGCGGGTTGACAACCACCGGCCGCCACAACACTAGCGCGGCTTCGCCTTTGTTACGGCTTCGGCCAGGCTCGCCTTTGCCGAGCCCGGCTGCAGCGGCTTCTGCTGGCTCTCGTGCGGCGACCAGCCGGATAGCCAGATCACGTCGAAGGTGGCGCGGATGCGGCCATCGGCGTCGGCAAAGCGTTCTGCGTAGACCTGCGCCATTCGCAACATCGTCGCGCGCCGAGTCGGGATGCGCCGCCGCTCAACCAGAACATTGGTCGCGCCCATGCGCCTGAGATCGTGCATCAGCTCGAACGCGCTATCGTATCGCACCACGAGCCGATCGACATCCGTGACGGGCAGAGCAAATCCGGCGCGCTGGAGAAGTCCGCCGACCTCGCGCACATCAGCGAACGGCGCGACCCGCGGTGAGATGCCACCATCGCATTCGGTTTCTGCGGCCGCGAAGGATTGGCGCAGCTCGGTGAGCGTATCGCCGCCGATCATCGCCGCCAGCAGCAGCCCATCCGGTCGCAAGGCGCGCCGGATCTGCGCCAAGACGCCGGGCAGATCATTGACGAATTGAAATGCGAGAGCCGAGACCACCAGGTCGAGCGATTCCGGCCGCATTGGGAGCGGCTCGGACTCAAGCTCCGGCAGATCGACCCGCACGACTTGACCGACGCGATCCAGCAGCGCGCTCCGGAGCTGATCGCCTGGCGTACCCACGTCGGCCGCTTTTTTGAACTCGCGCAGCACGACCCGCAACCGCTCCGCCGCGTCTCCGGCAACGCGGTCGAGCAGAAATGTTGCGGGTTCGCCGAGCAAGGCGCGACGTTGGCGCGCGCACAGCAGAGCGCGATCGAACAGAAAAAGCGCCGAATTCGGGGCCGTAATCATGGTTCGGTGGTACTCCGACGCCCGCAGGTCTGGCAATCCGATGGCGCTCTCGAGCGGCAAATCGCGGTGTTCCCAAAAGGAGGACTTCAAAGAGTCCCGTTTGAGTCTAAAAAGTTACTTTTCAGTACACCGAATTAAGGCTAGCTTTTTGGCATGGCCACGGAAAAAGCCGAAACAGACCGCGTTCCGATTACGTTGGCGCTCTCCACCATCAG
>JAICIT010000039.1 GCA_025960445.1 Bradyrhizobium sp.
GGGACCATAGCCCGGGATCGTCTCGAGCATTTCGTTCGGCATCGCCCATAGTCCCGCCGGGGCGGGCAGCATGGTGCCGCCGATATCCGCCTGGCCTTCGAACAGAATCGAGATGAACGCCTTGCGATCGAGCGCCAGCGCCAGCGCGCGGCGAATATCAAGATTGTCGAACGGCGGCGAGGACGAGTTGACGATGATGTTGGTGCTGACGTTGTTGGGTGCAACGACGCAGATGGCCTTCGGGTCCTGGGTCTTGACATCCTTCAGGAGTGGAATCGAGACCTCGGTCGGGAACGTCATGTCGAATTTCCCGGCGACAAACGCGAGAATGGCGGTCGAGCGATTGGGGATGATGGTGAACTCGATGCCGTCGAGATGTGGCAGGCCCTTTTTCCAGTAGTCCGGGTTGCGAGTGAGCTTGATCGACTCGTTGGCCTTGAATTCAACGAATTTGAACGGACCGGTGCCGATCGGGTGGGTGCGCATTTCCGCCGGTGAAACATGGCAGGGATAAATCGGCGTGTAGCCTGAGGCGAGCAGCGCCAACAGCGCCGGCTGAGGTCGCTTCAGGTTGAACGCAACCTCGTAATCGCCTTTAGGGACGACGTCGACGACTTCCTCATACCAGGACTTGCGTGGATTCTTGCGGAACTTCTGCTGCGATTTTCCCATCAGCATGTCGAAGGTGCATTTGACATCATTGGCCGTAAACGGCTTGCCGTCGTGCCACTTGACGCCTTGTCGCAACTTGAAGCTCAGCGACTTTTTGTCGCTGCTCCACGCCCAGCTCTCCGCGAGATCGGGGACGATCGTGTCAATGCTGTTTTGAGCCACGTCCTGTTTGTAGATGACGAGGTTATTGAAAACCGGCATGAAGGGGACGTTGGTCGAGTAGGTCGCCTCTTCGTGGATCGAGGCGCTGCCGGGGCTGTCCCGGTGATAGATCCGGAAAATGCCGCCCTGCTTCTCCGCCGCTTGTGCGACTCCGGAGACTGCCAGCGCCGCCAATGCGACAACGGCAAGCGCCTGAACGCTCCCCATGCCTTACCTCCCTCGATAGTTTTGCCCTCATCTCGGGCCGATTTTCTCAAACGATATCATGGCGCGGCACCGGCGCAACCGGCAACGGCGGCGTCGGTATTGGTACTTCGGACTATTGCGAATGTTGCCGACCGCCGATCTCAACGGCGCTGTTGAGCGCTCCCGAGCCTCTCAGACTTCCAGCTTGTCGCCGCCCTTGAGATGGAGAATCTCGCGGGCTTCATCGGAGCTGGCCACTTCCAGGCCCAGACCCTCGATGATCTTGCGGGCGAGCTGCACTTGCTCCGCGTTTGATGCTGCCATCCGGCCGGGTGCCGCCCAAAGCGAGTCTTCGAGCCCGACCCGGACGTTTCCGCCCATTGCCGCCGCCATCGCCGCAATCGGCAATTGATTGCGGCCAGCGCCGAGCACCGACCAGACCATCTTGTCGCCGAACAGTCGCTCGGCGGTGCGCTTCATGTGAAGCACGTCTTCCGGATGCGCGCCGGTGCCGCCCTGCAGTCCAAAAACGGTCTGCACAAACAGCGGCGGCTTCACCATGCCCCGTTCCAGAAAGTAGTTGAGATTATAGAGGTGAGCGGTGTCGTAGCATTCGAACTCAAATCGGGTGCCGGTCTCCGACAGCGTCTTCAGCACGTATTCGATATCCTGGAATGTATTGCGGAAGACAATGTCCTTGTTCTCCAGATGCTTGCGCTCCCAGTCGTGCTCGAATTTCTTGAATCGATTCAACATGCCAAAGAATGCGAAATTCATCGAGCCCATGTTGAGCGAAGCGACTTCCGGTTTGTAGACCGCGGCGGGACGGACGCGCTCGTCAACAGTCATCGTCGGCGCGCCGCCGGTGGTGAGATTGACGACGCAATTCGAGCGCTGCTTGATGATCTTCAGAAAAGGCGCAAAGGCTTCCGGGCTCTGGTCGGGCTGACCGGTCTTCGGATTGCGTGCATGCAGATGCACGATCGCCGCGCCGGCTTCAGCGGCGTCGACGGCGGCATCCGCGATTTCCTGCGGCGTCACCGGCAGCGCCTTCGACATGGAAGGGGTGTGGATCGCGCCGGTCACGGCACAGGTGATGATGACTTTCCGACTCATGATTTGCTCACTTTCTGCACGTCCATAATTCCGATCACTTGCTTTGCGCTGCCTTGTGCGCGGCCAGCGCCGCAAGCCGCTCGTTGCGCCGTTGCGTCAGCATTGCTATGCGGTCCGTCGTTGGCCGATGCGGCCAATCGGCAATCACCCGGTCCACATTGGGACTCTGGTAAACTTCGGGACCCGCAGAGTTCGAGGCAAGTTCCTTGTAGAAGCCGGTGTAACGCGCGCAATAATCCGGTATGCCACCCGGCGCATTCAGCTCGATCGTCTCGAACGGCCCAAGAAACGACCAGCGCAGCCCGAGCCCATCCTTTACGGTGTGGTCGAGATCCTCCGCCGAGATGTAACCTTCGCCGACCAGCCGGAAAGCCTCGGCCAGCAGCGCGCCCTGCAGCCGGTTCAAAACAAAGCCGTTGATCTCGCGATTGACAGTGACCGGCACCTGTCCGATTTCACGATAGATCTTCGTTGCGCGATCGATCGCATCGGGCGAAGTCCACGGCGCCCCGCACAGCTCCACCAGTGGCACCAGATGCGGCGGGTTCACGGGATGACCGACCAGGCAACGCGAGCGGCCCGGGAGCGCTTCGGTGAAGCGCGATGCCACGATCGCGGATGTGGACGAAACCAGGAGCGCGTCGGGCGGAGCGTGCCTGTCAAGCTGCGCGAAGATCGCCTGCTTTTCCTCGACCACCTCCGGTCCATTTTCCTGCACGAACTCAACGTCGCTCACGGCCTGTTCAAGGCTGGTCGCGGTGGATATCCGCGCGGCAGCTCCATCCGGATCGTCGGCCAAGCCATGACGCGCGAGCGCGTGCAATTCGTCGCGGATCAGGGAGGGCGCGGCTTGAAGGGAGAGAATGTGTGGATCGGTCAACCGCACATTCCAGCCGGCCCGGGCAAAGATCACGGCCCAGGCGCGCCCAATCAGACCCGCGCCGACGATGGCTACGTTACGTTGACTGGTTGTCATTTGCTTTTCTCACGAGTCCTCACAGCCAAAGCACCTTACGGCGCAGATCGAGGTCCTCCCGCAAAGCTTTGGAGGGTCCCTGGTGAATGACCCGGCCGCGCTCGAGCGCTACCGTCGTGTCCGACAGGGCCAGCGCCAGGTCGAGATTGTGATCGACGATGATAATGGCGATTTCCTTCCGCAGCCGGTCGAAGGTCTCGAACAATTGCTCGACCACGGTCGGTGCAAGGCCCTCGAATGGTTCATCGAGCAGCAAGACGCGCACATCACCGGACAAAGCGCGCGCAACCGCGACCATCTGCTGCTCGCCGCCGGAAAGATAATCCGCCGGACTGTCCAGGCGCTCGCGAATGCGCGGGAAATATTCGTAGATCCGCTCCCGCGTCCAGTGAACGCCGTTGCCGGTCTGGCGCTTCAGGCCGCCGAGTTCGAGATTGTGCTCGACGCTCATGCCAGCGAACAGGCCGCGGCCCTGCGGCACATAGCCGATACCGAGACGCGCAGCTTGCGCCGACGAAAGCCCTATCAATTCGCTCTCGGCAAGCTTGATCGACCCGCTCGATGCCGGTGCGATCCCGACCAGCGTTTTCAACAGCGTCGATTTGCCGGCGCCATTGCGGCCCAGCAACGCGATGATTTCGTTTTCATGCAACGTGAAGCTGACATCGTTGAGGATGTGGCTCTTGCCGTAAAAAGTGTCGATATGGCTCGCGGCCAGCAGCGAATTCAACCGCGCGGCGGTTTCGCGCGGTCGCGCGGCGATCTCGGTCGCGCCGGAGCCGATATAGACTTCCTGCACCTTGGCGCTGGATCGCGCATCCTCGACTGACCCGTCCAGCAGCACGCGGCCTTCGTTCATGACGGTGATCTGATCGGCGAGTTGAAACACCCGGTCGATGTCGTGTTCGACCAACAGCACCGGCAGATCAGAGGAAATGCGTTTGATGATGGCGCCGATGCGTTCACGCTCGGCGGCGGCGAGGCCTGCGAGCGGCTCGTCAAGCAGCAGCACGCGCGGCGCGGTAGCGAGCGCGACACCCATATCGAGCAGGCGCTGGCCGCCATATGACAGCATGCCCGCCTCGGCCTTTTCGATGCCAGCCAGCCCAAGATAGCGAATGACGGCATCGGTTTCGGAATTGATCGCTTGAATCGACAATGCGTTGGTAAGCGGATCGAAGCGGCGCGGATGGCGCGCCTGCACTGCAAGCCGGATGTTTTCGCCGACGCTCAGGGCAGGAAACAGGTTGGTAATCTGGAACGACCGGCCGATCCCGGCGCGCGCGATCTCCTCCGGCGTGTGTCCGGCGATCGACTTGCCCATCAGCGATACCGTGCCCTCGTCGGGCGGGAACATCCCGGATAGCAGATTGAAGGCGGTAGTCTTCCCGGCGCCGTTGGGGCCGATCAGCGCGTGCAGCGTGCGGTCCGCGATCGAAATATCGATGCCCTGGACCGCGCGGATGCCGCCAAAGCTCTTGACGATATGCCGCGCCGCAAGCACCGAGCGCTCGACGTGAGATTTCGGACGCAGGAATTCCGGCAGCGGTAGCACTTCGATGCGGCGGGCCGACATCGCGGCATCCTCAACCATCTTCTTGCGGAATGGCGCGATCAGCCGCTGGCCTACTCCGACCAGGCCGGTCGGTGAGAACACGATGAAGGCGACGAACACGAGGCCGAACCAGAACAGCCAGTTCTCGGTGTAGATGCCCAGAAATTCGCGAAACAAGATAAAGAACAACGCGCCAAGCGCCGGGCCGAGGAAACTGCGCATCCCGCCGATGACAACCATCGCCAGCAGATCGCCTGAGAATGAGACCGAAATCGGATCGGCCGAAGTCATGCGATTTTGATAAAGCAGCAGGATGCCGGCGAGCCCGGTGATGGCCGCTGACAAAACGAATGCCGTGAGCTTGTAACGATCGGTGGGATAGCCAAGAAAGCGGGCACGCTGCTCGTTCTCGCGGATCGCCACCAATACGCTGCCGACGCTCGAATTGTGGAAGCGCCATAGCAGCACGAGTACGGCAAACGCGATCGCTGCCACCAGCCAGTAATAGGCGGTCGAGGATTCCAGGTTGAACCCGAGCAGCGTCGGCCGGGTGATGCCGCCAAGCCCGTTCTCGCCGCCGGTGACTTCGGTCCAGCGAAACGATACCGCGTAAAGCATCGCCGCCAGCGCGAGCGTCAGCAGCGAAAAATACACACCGCGACGGCGCAGGATCAGAAAGCCAAATGCCGCGGCAATCACCGCGACGATCAAAACGCCCGCAATGGTCGGGCCGAAAAACGAGTCGTGCATGAGGTTGCGCTGGATCAGCGCCGCCGCATAGGCCGCAAGTCCAAACCACGCGCCGTGACCGAACGAGACCAGGCCGGTGTGACCGACCAGAATGTTCAGGGCCATGCAAGCCATCGCATAGACCACGACTTCGGTAGCCGAGGTCATGGTGAGCCCGAGCGCGAGCAGCACCGGCGGCAGCACGATCAATGCTAACCCTGCTATGAGCGGCGGAACGGGCAGGCGCTTCAACATGTCAGGGGCGCCTCACTCGAACCGCAGGATGCGCTCGCCAAACAGGCCGCGTGGCCGGAACAGCAGCACTAACAGCATCAGAAGATAGATCGCCGCGGTCGAGGCCGCCGAATAGCCGATGCCAACCATGACGCCCTTGACAAGGCCGACCAGGAGCGCCGCGACCACCACGCCCCAGAACGATCCGAGGCCGCCGATCACAACGACCACGAAGGCGGGTGTGATGATCTCCTGACCCATGGCCGGGTGAATGGAATAGATCGGCGCGAGCAGCACGCCGGCAAGACCCGCCAGTCCGATTCCGAGCGCGGCCACCGCGGACATATACGGCTGCAGCGAAATGCCGAGCGCGCCGACCATGTCAGGGTTCTGCACGCCCGCGCGCACCACGCGGCCGAACGAGGTTCTTTGCAGAAGCAGCCAGAGGCCGGCAATGCAGGTTGCGGCGATGCCGAGCAGGACCACGCGATAGAACGAGTAAATGAATCCGCCCAGCGCAACTTGTCCGCGCAGCCACGGCGGTATCGAATAGGACAGGGGTGGCGCACCGAAGATCATCCGAAGCACTTGCTCGGCGACCATCGCGAGCCCAAAGGTCATCAACAATGAGAGGATCGGATCGGAGCGATAGAAACGCCGGAACAGCGTGCGCTCGATCACAACTCCCAATAGAGCCACCGCGACGGGCGCCGCGACAAAGGCACCCCCGAATCCCAAATAGGGAGAAATCACCAGCGTGAGATAGGCGCCGATGGCATAAAACGCGCCATGGGCAAGATTAACGATGCCGCCAAGCGAGAAGATCAGCGACAACCCAAGCGCTATGAGGAGGTAATAGACCCCATCAAGCAGGCCATTGAGGATCTGTTGCGCTAGCAAGATGGCGGACATGGCTCAGGCTCCGCGACTGACGCGGGCTAGCGCGCCAGGGTGAGTACGGATAAAGACCGTATTGGAACGGCGAGGAGAAATTGCGTCTCTCCGACAAATCCGGAAAGACGCCTTCTTGTCAAACGTGAGTACCGAAACCGAGCTCTACTTTCGCGAACGCGCGACGAGCTTCGATCAGGTCGGAAACGTGCAGCTGTTTTCTTCCTTGGTGGCTGCGATCACTTCGAGCTCTTCGTTCGGGCCGGGCACCGGTGCACTCGAGGTGAAGATATCCCACTGGTTCTTGATCTTCTCGGCCGGCAGCGCTGTTACCGCGTACATTTCGTGCATCAGTTGGTGATCCGAAGCACGGAAATAGCCCGGGCGAGTTTTGAGCAGGTCGAACTTCGCGCCCTTCTCAAAATGCTCGATGATCTTGGTCGAGTCGGTCGATTTAAGTTCGTTGACCGTCTGCGCCACGATTTTGGTTGCGATGTAATCGCCCCAGGCCTGGTTTTCCGGCGGCTTGGAATATTTCTTGGTGAAGGCCGCCACGAACGCCTTGCTGCCGGGGGTGTCCAGCAGATGATGCCAGACCACGGGCCAGGTGCCGACGAAATTCCCCTTGCCAGCCGCCCAAGCGAGCGCGGTGTCGAAGCCGAAGCCGCCGACCGGGAAGGTGAGGCCGAATTCGGCATACTGCTTCAGAAAGTTGGTGATCTGGTTGCCCGCGAGATTGATCACGACCAGATCGGGCTTGGCCTCGCGGATCTTCAAAAGGTAGGCCGAGAAGTCGGTGGCGTCGGTCGGGACCAGATCGTCGCCGGCGAAATTACCGCCATTCGCCTCCATGAAGCGCTTCGAAACCTTGAGCAGGTCATGGCCGAACGCGTAATCGGCTGTGAGCGAGTACCACTTCTTGCCCTTGACCAGCCCGTCACGCAGAAAGGAACGGCCAACCGTTTTGACGTACATCGAATTCTGCGATTCGACATGGAACATGTAGCGCTTGCAGTCCGAGCCGCGCAGCGCATCCGAGTTGCCGCCGGTGTTGATGTACAGCAGCCTATTGCGCTGCGCGACCTGCGCGATCGTCAGGCACGAGGCTGACGAGATCTCGCCGATAATGCAGGCGACCTTGTCGCGCTCGATCATACGCTCCGCCTTGGTTGAGGCGGTCTGCGGATTGACGGAATCTTCTTTCAGTAATTCCACTTTGCGGCCCATCATGCCACCCGCGGCATTGATCTCTTCGACGGCGAGATCGGCCGCCATCACCGCGTATTCGCCGAGCGGTCCGAGAAAGCCGGTGCGCGGAGTCAAATGGCCGATCTTGATGACGTCGGCGCTCTGGGCGCGCAGAACCGCAGGTGCGCAAATTCCGGATACCAGCGCAATGCCGCCAGCGGTCTTGAGAAGGCGACGGCGCGTGAGCTTAATATGATCTGACATCAGTTTTAATCTCCCCTGATACGGCCGCATAAACTGCGGCTGATTGTTCTCGGCGCGCACCGCGCCGCTGCGAAGCGCTGTGGCCGCGCTTGCCGTGATCTGTGATCACAGTTACAGTTGCAAAAGACAAGGCCGCTGTCGAGTCCTCTCGCGAGATTCTCGCCATTCGGGAGATACGCGTTGAATTTGCCTGCCGCGCTCAATCTGATGCAGCCGCTCGATCGTCAGACGTTGGGCGAGCGCGCTTACGCGAAACTTGCCGATCTGCTGATTTCCGGACGATTGGCGCCGGGCGAGAAACTCTCGCTGCGGGCCGCGGCGGATGTGCTTGGGGTTTCCATCATGCCGGTGCGCGAGGCTGTTTCCCGCCTCGTCGCCGACAAGGCGTTAGAGGTAACGCCGAACCGGTCGGTCCGCGTGCCCCTGATGTCAGCCGGGCAATTTCGTGACCTGACCAAGGTGCGGATCGCGATCGAAGGGCATGCGGCTGCGGAGGCCGCGCAGCATCGCACGGACAGTGACCTGTTCTCGATTGCGCGCGCGGAGCAGGCGATGCGGACTGAAAGCGAACTGCCCGCGCCGGATCTGCCGCGTGCGGTCGAATTCAACAAGCGTTTTCACTTTGCGGTCTATGAAGCGGCGCAGTCGCCGATCCTCTTTGAAATCATCCGCGCACTTTGGCTGAAAGCCGGGCCCGTGCTCAATCTCGATCTGCGCGCCAATCCCCAACGGCTGGCAAAAGGCGATGCGATTCGGTTTCATGCCGATGTGCGCGAAGCGATCAGTGCCGGCGACGGGGCCGCTGCGCGCCAGGGCATAGCCGCCGATATCAGCAGCGCGGCCGATTTCATTCTGTCGCGCGGCGATCTTGCGGACTGAATTTTCACCGTCTCCTGGAGCAATCATGGATTTAGGACTTAAGGGCTCGCGCGTGCTGGTCACGGCCGGTGCCAACGGTATAGGACTGGCGATTGCCCGCCGCTTCGTGGCCGAGGGCGCAAAGGTTCACACCTGCGATGTCGACCCGACGGCGCTCTCTGCACTGGCAGCGAGTGACCCCGCAATCACCTCGACGCTTTGCGATGTGTCCGACCGTTCGGCCGTGGACAAGTTGTTTGCGGAAGCGCTTGAAGGGCTCGGCGGTCTTGATGTGCTCGTCAACAATGCAGGCATCGCCGGGCCCACATCCAGGATCGAGGAGATGCATCCGGAGGACTGGGATCGTTGTGTTGCGATATGCCTCACCGGCCAGTTCAATTGCACCCGGCTTGCGGTCCCGCACTTACGCAACAGCGAGAATGCATCCATCGTCAATATTTCGTCAGCGGCAGGCAGGCTCGGCTTTGCAATGCGCTCGCCCTACGCGGCGGCAAAATGGGGCGTGATCGGTTTGACAAAATCGCTATCGATTGAGCTCGGGCCGGACAACATCCGCGTCAACGCGATCCTGCCGGGGCTTGTCGCCGGCGATCGGCAGCGCAGGGTCCTCGAAGCCAAGGCGCAGCAGCGCGGAATTTCTTACGCCGAGATGGAGCGAACGGCGTTTTCGTATACGTCGATCAAGGACTACGTCACGCCCGAGCAGATTGCCGACCAGATCCTGTTCATGTGCAGCCCGCGCGGCAGCACGATTTCGGGGCAGGCAATCTCGATTTGTGGCGACACCCAGATGCTGGGCTAGTGGAGTGGATCTGACATTCGCTGCCACCTGGCCGCGGGCTCATTCAGCGAATGTCAAATCCAAAACTCCATAGAAGCCTATATTTGCCAGTGGTCCCTGATTCTAACACTCGCAAAGGCGCCCGCTGAAATGGGATGCGAATGTTAGAGTCGGACCACTAGACCAGGATACGGTGGAAGCTCGCAATGATTCCGTGGCTGCTGATCGATTCCGCCGTGGTGCCGGGCGCAGAGGTCGAGCTTCGCCTGAAGCGAAGAGGCGATGAATTTTCAATGATGCTCGGCGACAATGAGTTGATGAATAGTCGACTCAGCGGGTCGGAGGAGGCGCTTGCAACGCTCACCTGCAGGCGAATCGAATCGGTCAAGCGTCCGAATATTTTGATCGGCGGATTGGGCATGGGCTTCACCTTGCGTGCCGCGCTTGCGGTGCTCGGACCTGAGGCGCGGATCGTCGTGGCCGAACTCGTGCCCTCGGTGATTGCGTGGGCGCGAGGTCCCATGGCGCAGCTCTTCGGTGATAGCCTGAGCGATCCACGCGCGAGCATTCGCGAGGCGGACGCAGTCGATGTCATTCGATCGCACGATTCCGCTTTCGATGCGATTCTGCTCGACGTCGATAACGGACCGGAGGCACTGATCCGAAAAGCGAACAATTCGCTTTACGATCTGAAAGGATTGAAAACGATATATCGGGCGCTGCGGTCGAATGGCGTGCTCGCGATATGGTCGTCGGGACCGAACCCCGCATTCACCAAGCGATTGGGCGACGCCGGATTCGAGGTGAACGAGGTCAATGTGCGCGCCACGGCAAGGCGCAAAGGCGTGCGCCATCTCATCTGGTTTGCGACAAAGCGCTAGCTTCTTGTTCTGACGCGTTTTTCTTCACGCGAGCCGGCGGCCAGTTCGCTTGAAAGCGCTCCAGGCGCGCGACGTAATTTTTTTCAGCGTTGGCTGCTCTGGGCAACGATCGCCGCGATCGAATCCGTCCAGTTCCATTCATTGGAGGCAAGCTTGCCGGCAACGACGATCAAAGTAACCGCAAGCAGCAGCCGCAGCGCGGTTTCCGGTACCCGCGTGGCAAGATAGCTGCCGATGACAATGCCGGGCAGCGATCCGGCCAGCAGCACCGCCATAAGGTGCCAATCGATCGCGCCCAACGCCCAGTGTCCCATTCCCGCTATCAGCGTCAACGGCACCGCGTGCGCGATGTCGGAACCGACGATGCGCGCCATCGGCA
>JAICIT010000040.1 GCA_025960445.1 Bradyrhizobium sp.
CGCTCCGGTCTTGAGGAAGACGTACGAATTGCCGTCCGGGTCGATGCGGCCGCTCCATGCCAGCATAAAGGCCTGGTATTCGCCGGCTTCGGCCTGCTTTAGCGAAGTCGCGAACTCGGTGACCCTGATCTTCATGTCGAAGCCGGCCTCGGCCGCCATCGACTGGATCACCTGCGCGACGGCTTCGGTTTCGGCGCCCTTTGGCACCATGAAATCGACGTTCACTGGCGGAGTGACGCCGGCTTCCTTCAATAGCGCCTTGGCTTTCGCGACGTCGCGGGGGCGAACGGGGAAGGCCTGCTGGTAATAAGGATGATCGGGATTGACCCATTGGTTGCCAGGCTTGAATTCGCCATTAAAGACGACCTGATTGATGGCTTCGCGGTCAATCGACAAATCCAGTGCCTGCCGAACCTTGGCGGATTGGCTGAGCGGCCCCTTCGCCTTGTCATTGCCGATGTTCAGCGTCACTCCCTGGTAACCCAACTCGATAGCAGTCGATAATTTGAGTTTCGGGTCTGCCTGCACGGCTTTGATGTCAGTCGCGAGCAGCCGCTCCAGCAAATCGAGCCCTCCCGATTTCAGGTTGGCCAGCCTGACCGTGGCGTCGACGATAGGCAGAAACACCACGCGATCGATGAAGACGTTGTCCTTGTTCCAGTAGTCGGCGAACTTCTCGAGCACGATGCGATCCTGCTGCACGCGTTCGACGAATTTGTAAGGCCCGGCGCAAACCGGATGCAGCCCGAACTTGTCGCCTTGCTCCTTTGCGGCCTTTGGCGAGACCATCATGCCGGCGCGATCGGTGAGCTGAGCGATCAATGGCGAGAACGGCGCTTTCAAGACCAGCTTGATCGTGAGAGGATCTACGACGTCGACATGGTCGAGCGCGGCCAATTCCGGCTTTCGAAATGATCCCTGCATCGTCAGATGGCGTTCGAGCGAGAATTTCGCGGCCTCGGCATTGAACGGCTCGCCATCGTGGAATTTCACTCCCGGCCGCAATTTGATCGTGACCTCCTTGCCGTCGGCGGAGGTCTCGTGAGAAAGCGCGAGCTGCGGCACGATGTTGATCTTTTCGTCGATGTCGAACAGCTTGTCGCAGAAGCTGGCGAACACGATGCGGCCGACATAGGTGCGCGCCAGCGTCGGATCGAGAATGTCGGGATCCTCGGCAAGACCGATCCGCAGGGTGGTTTGGGCTTGCGCCATCGTATGAACCGAAAACAACGCTGCCGCCGCGAGGGCCGCGAAACGCAGGATTTTCATCGTACTGGTCTCCATATTCAGTTCAGCCGGTTGGCGGCGTGGGTGCGACTATATCAACCCCGGACGAGCGGGCTACATCCGCGTGGCTGCTGAAAGCCGCGACCAATCTTTCCAATGCGGGCGACAAGCTATCGGCTGGAAGCACCGCATCGGGCGGGGGCAGTTCCGCCGTGCGATGACAGGCAGTCAAATGCCCGGACTTGTCTCCAAGCAATTCCGGCGGCTCGATCCGGCAGCGCTCGATAACGTAGGGGCAGCGGGTATGAAAGCGACAGCCGGCCGGCGGGTTGAGCGCGCTTGGCATTTCGCCCTGCAGCAGGATGCGGCTGCGCTTGGCGCGCGGTTTTGGGACGGGAATCGCCGATAACAACGCGCGGCTGTAGGGGTGACGAGGCGAGGCGAACAACGCCTCCGTGTTCGCCATCTCGACGATCCCACCGAGATTCATCACGGCGACGCGGTCGGCGATGTGCTTGACCACGGCGAGGTCGTGCGAGACGAAAATGTAGGCGAGCCCGAGACGATCCTGGAGATCGCGCAGCAGGTTAAGGATCTGCGATCGGATCGACACATCCAGCGCCGAGACCGGCTCGTCGCAGATGATGAGTTTCGGTTCGACCGCGAGCGCCCGGGCGATGGCGATGCGCTGGCGTTGGCCACCGGAGAATTCGTGGCTATAGCGGCGCGCAAATCGAGGCTCCAGTCCGACCAATTGCAGCAATTCCTCAACGCGTTGGTGTCGGCGTGAGGCCGAAACGAGGTCATGGAGTGCCAGAGGTTCAGTGAGGATCTGGCTGATCGTCATGCGCGGGTTAAGCGAGGCATACGGATCCTGGAAAATGATCTGCGCATCGCGACGAAAGGCGCGCAGTTGATTGGCGTCAAATGCGAGCAGATCACGTCCCTCGAACCGAATTTGCCCCGAGTCCGGCTCGATCAAGCGCAGCATCAGCCGGCTGACCGTGGACTTGCCGCAACCGGATTCGCCGACCAGCGCCAGCGTCTTACCTGCATCGAGGCTGAAACTGACACCATCGACCGCCTTGATGAACGCGGTCGCTCGGCCGAATACCGAGCGCGCGGCAACGAAATGCTTCACCAAGCCTTCGACCTCGAGCAGGGCGGTCATGTTCTGCTCTCCACAGCGCCTGGACTGCGACGCCGGCGTCGCGTGCTGCAGCGCGCGGTAGAAATAAAGCGAAAGCGCTTCGCCATCAGGATACCAGTTTCTCCAACGGCGCCTTGATGCAGCGCGACCAATGTCCGGGGCTCACCTCAATAAATGGTGGTGGGCCAGCGATACAAGCCTCGCTGACAAAGGGGCAACGGGCGGCGAATCGGCAAGCGAATGGTGGACTGGTCATGTTGGGCACCATGCCCTCGATAGTGGCGAGATGCGAAGCGCGCCGATCTAACCGTGGGATCGAGCCGAGCAGCCCAACCGTGTAGGGATGCTGAGGTGAAGCGAACAATTCGTCGACCGCCGCGCGCTCGACGATCTCCCCGGCATACATCACCGCGACTTCGTCGCACACCTCAGCGACCACACCGAGATCATGAGTGATCAGAATGATCGCAGCGCCGCTGGCGCTGCGCAGCTCGCGCATCAGTTCAAGTATCTGGGCTTGCAACGTAACGTCCAGCGCCGTGGTCGGCTCGTCGGCGATCAGGAGCATGGGATCGCACGCCAGCGCCATGGCAATCATGACGCGCTGGCGCATCCCGCCGGACAATTTGTGCGGATATTCGTCGATGCGGCTGTCCGGGGAGGGGATGTGGACGCGGCGCAACAGCTCGATAGCGCGCTCGCGTGCTCTTCGCCGCGAACCGCCGCGATGGCGAAGGATGGTCTCGATGATCTGTTCGCCGATCGTGAAGCTCGGGTTCAGAGACGTCATTGGCTCCTGGAAGATCATGGCCAGTCGATTGCCGCGCAGGTCGCGCAAGGTCTCGTCGGGCACATCGAGCAGATTGGAGCCTTCAAAACGGATCGAGCCGGTGACTTCGGCCGAATGTTTCGACAACAACCCCATGATGGCGAGCGAGGTCACGCTCTTGCCGCACCCGGATTCACCGACCAACCCCAGCGTCGCGCCGTTGGCCACGCTGAGGTCAACTGAATCGACGGCATGCGTGGTCCGGCCGTCATCGCCGTGGAAGATCACCCGCAAGCCCTCGATTTCTATGAGTGGCGCAACTGTCATTTCTGACCTGCTGCGGCAGCTTCGATCGTGGCATCGATGATCTTGCGGTCGGTGATCCCGGCGGGATTGTTGCGGCTGGGCAGGAATTGCCGGAAATGCACCCAGCGTTCACGGCTGACCTTCTCCAGGCGTTCCAGTTCGGCCAGTGGATCGGCATGGTCATCGACGCGCAGATCAAGCGCCGACCACTCCTCGTCGGCGTAGATGAGCAGCGCGGCTGACTGCTTGCCGCGCTTGTCTCCGCCAGCAGCCTCGCCTGATCGCATCGCCGCGATCAAGCGTTGCGCGAATGGCACGGATTCCGCCGCAACGTAAGTCTGTGCGGTATCCTCAAGTACCCGAGAGCCCACAAGCATGTTGCCGGCAATGGAAAAGCCATTGCCCTTGAGGTGCCCGCACCAGTCGACGCAATCGCGTCCGGTATGGCAGGCGATGCTTCCGCTTGCGTCCAAGATGTGGACCTGCCGGCTCTCCCGGCCGGCATCGGCTGCGATCAGCGTTTCAATGATCTCGACGGGCTGACGTCCTTCGCGCAGCAGCTTCAAACCATCGATCCCGTAGTAAGGATTGACCAAGGCCTGAGTCGCGATACCTCCAATGCGAGCGGCGATATGCGGCACGCGGGCGCCGACCGCGAAGAAGCGCGTCGCAACGGCTATTCCGAGCTGCCCGGTTGAGGGATCACGGGCGATAATCGACCAGGTCATCTAAGCAACTATCGTCCGGCCGCGTAGCCCTGCATGCCGCGCGGATTCGCAGCGGCGCGCCGGCGGCGGCCGACCTTCGCGGCGGCGGTCAATCGTCCTTCCGACCAGTCGGGACCCATCTCCACGATGTGACCTCGGCTCTTCAATGAATTCACCGTCGTCTTCGGCACGCGGTTCTCCAGCACCAATACGCCCGGGCGAGCCGTGCGCGGCCAGAATGAGATCGGGAAATGCTCTGAATGCCAGGCCGGCGCGTCGATCGCCTCTTGAAGGTTCATCTTGGCATGCACGTGCCGTAGAAAAAATTGCGTCGTCCATTGATCCTGCTGATCGCCTCCGGGTGAACCCCACGCCAAATACGGTTCGCCATCCCGCCACGCCATGGTCGGGCTAAGGGTAGTGCGGGGGCGCTTGCCCGGTGCCAATGCAGCGGGGTGGTCCTCCTCCAGCCAGAACATCTGCGCGCGGCTGCCGAGGCAGAAGCCGAGTTCCGGAATCACAGGCGACGACTGCAGCCAGCCACCGGAAGGCGTCGCCGAGATCATGTTGCCGGCCTGATCGATGATATCGAAATGCACGGTATCACCGCGCACCTCGCCGAAGCGGCCGACCGTGGGCTCACCGGCGCCCATGGCGCCAACTGCTTCGCGATGACCCTCCTGCCGGCGTAGCTTCACGACCGAGCCAAAGCCTTCCACCGAGCCGGGGACGAATTCGAGCGAGGCTTTGTCCGAAATCAGCTTGCGCCGCTCATCATTGTAGGCATCGGACAGCAGCGTTGCGATCGGGACTTCCGTGAAATTCGGATCGCCATAGAATTTCTCGCGGTCGGCAAAGGCGAGCTTGGCGCATTCGGTCTGGAGATGAATGAATTCGGGGCCTGCGGGATCGAGCCCATCAAGGTCAAATCCCTTTAGCAAAGCGAGTTGCTGAAGCATGACGGGTCCCTGGCTCCAGACGGCCGCCTTGCAGACGGTGTAGCGGCCATACTGGTAAGTGAGCGGCGCCTCCACCGTTGGCTGCCAACGCGCCATGTCGTCTCCGCGCAAGACGCCGCGATGGGGCGAGCCGGTGACGTCCATGACCTCCTGCGTGCGGCAGAACTTGTCGATCGCTTCAGCCACAAAGCCATGCGACCACGCCTTGCGCGCGCTTTCGATTTGCGACACGCGGTCGGAGCCGGCGCTTTCGGCCTCCTTCAAAATTCGAGCATAGGTTTCCGCGAGCTGCTTGTTGGTGAACAGCGTGCCGGGTTCGGGAACTTCATTGTTCGGCAGATAGACCGCGGCTGAGGTTTTCCAGTGCTGCCTGAACAGTTGCTCCACGACCTTGATCGTCGCCGATGCGCGTTCGACCAGCGGATAGCCGTCCCGCGCATAGGCGATCGCCGGCTCAAGCACGTCCCGAAGTCGCAGCGTGCCGTAATCGCGCAGCAGCAACATCCACGATTCAAACGTGCCGGGAACGCAGGCGGCGAGCAACCCGGTGCCAGGCACCATCTCCAGTCCCTCGCTGCGATAGTGCGCGATGGTCGCCCCGGCAGGCGCGGGGCCTTGACCGCAGATGACTTCGGTGCAGGCCCGGCGGGTATCATGGACAATGATCGGCACGTCGCCGCCGGGGCCGTTCAGGTGCGGTTCGACCACCTGCAGCGTGAACGCTGTTGCGACACCCGCGTCAAATGCATTGCCGCCCTTCTCCAGGGTGGCCATCCCGACCGCGGTGGCGATCCAATGGGTTGAGGTGACGACGCCGAACGTGCCTTCGATTTCCGGTCGTGTCGTGAACGGATCGGGATTGATATTGCCCATTGGTATCCATGTTGGTTCGATGATGTCGCCCGCGGACACTTGATCACAGCCAAGCCGCCCTGCCAACGGCGCAGCGCTTGGCTATTTCCGTGCTTAAGCCGGGGCTGCGGCCTCAAGTTGATCGTTTACGGCGTGGCAGGCGACGCCGTCGATCAGGGCAGGGGCCTGCCTGCGGCAGAGATCGAACGCGAGCGGACAACGGGGGTTGAACGCGCAGCCTGACGGCGGGTGAATTGGATTCGGGATTTCACCCTTCACCGGGATCCGCTGCCTGCCCGACATCGCCAGATCGGGAACGGCGCCCAGCAGCATCTTGGTATAGGGCATTCGCGGTTGACTAAAAAGCTCGCGGCTTTCCGCGATCTCGACAATGCGGCCGAGATACATCACGCCGATGCGGCTCGCCATGTGACGGACCACAGCCAGATTGTGGCTGATGAAAAGATAGGTAAGGCCGAACTTGTCCTGCAGGTCACGCATCAGATTGAGGATTTGCGCCTGCACGGACACATCAAGCGCCGAGGTTGGCTCGTCGCAAACGATAAATTCGGCATCGGATGCCAGTGCGCGGGCGATCGCGACACGCTGCCGTTGTCCACCGGAGAATTCATGCGGATATTTCCAGCCATCGTCGGGGTGCAGGCCGACCAGGTCCAATAGCTCGCCGACTCTCGCTTGTATGTCCCGCTCGCCCTGGATCAGGTCGAAAGCCCGGATCGGCTCTGCCACGATCGCATCGACCCGAAGCCGCGGGTTGAGGCTTGCATAAGGGTCCTGAAAAATCATCTGAATGCGGCGGCGAAGTTGCCGGCGCGCCTGGGACTGTCGGGGGTTGGTCATCGAGATGCCATCAATGATCACTTCGCCGGAAGTCGGCCGTAGCAGGCCGACAATCATGCGGGCGACGGTGGTCTTTCCCGAACCGGATTCGCCTACCAAGGCGAAGGTTTCGCCTCTGGTGATATCAAAGGTCACGCCATCGACCGCTTTCAAGAATTCCAGATGACCGCCTTCGAGCATTCGCTCCAGCCATGGTCTGGAAACATCGAAAACGCGGCGCAGATTTTTGGCTTGCACAAAGGGCGCCGGCGTCATGCTGCTGATTCCTTGCCGGCGGCATCGTAGAGATGGCAGGCCACGGCTTGGGTGCCCCTCCGGATCGGCTCCGGCCGCTCGATCCGGCAGCGGTCGAACGCGAATGCGCAGCGCGGATTGAACGCGCAGC
Organism: Bradyrhizobium sp.; assembly: GCA_025960445.1. Taxonomy (GTDB): domain Bacteria; phylum Pseudomonadota; class Alphaproteobacteria; order Rhizobiales; family Xanthobacteraceae; genus Bradyrhizobium. Next base: position 7,217 of record JAICIT010000040.1, read on the forward strand.
CCGGCGGTATGGCGGAAAGTCGGGGCATCGAACCGGGGATCTGCACCAGGCGTGCGGCATCGCCGACCAGCGTCGGGATCGCCCCCATCAGACCCTTCGCATAGGGGTGTAACGGGTTCTGCACCACGTCCCTCACAGGCCCGATCTCGGCGATGCGCCCGGAATACATGACCGCGACGCGGTCCGAGGTTTCGGCGATTACTCCCATGTCGTGCGTCACCAGCATCACGGCAGTGCCGTGATCGCGCCCAAGTCGCTTGATCAGCGAGATGATCTGCGCCTGCACCGAGACGTCGAGCGCGGTGGTCGGCTCATCGGCGATGATGAGCTCCGGCTCGGCGCAAATTGCCAGCGCGATCACCACGCGCTGGCGCATGCCGCCGGAGAACTCGTGCGGGTAGGCGTCGATGCGCTTGTCCGGTGCGGGAATGCCGACTTCGGCCAGAAGATCGATCGCGCGCTTGCGCGCGCCCTGCTCTGAGAGATTGGTGTGGGTCCGGATGGTCTCGACGAGCTGATCGCCGATCCGGTACAGCGGATTAAGGCTCGTCAGGGGATCCTGAAAAATCATGCCGATCCGTTTTCCCCGGATTCGGCGCATTTCCTGCGGCGGCAAATCGTCGATCCGCATGCCCGATAGGTAGATCGATCCGCCAGCGATACGGCCCGGCCGATCGATCAGGCCTATGATAGCCAAACCGGTGACCGATTTTCCAGCACCGGATTCTCCGACTACTCCGAGTACCTCTCCCTTGGCGATCTCGAATGAGATCCCGTCGATCGCGCGAAGGGTGTTGCGGCGGGTGACGAATTCCACCTGAAGATTACGCACCGAGAGAACGGGTTCGGTCATGCGGAGGTCTGCACGGTATTCGTCGCGCTTCTCATCGGAGTTTCGGGTTCAGCGCGTCGCGAAGCCAGTCGCCAAGCAGATTGATCGACAAAATCAGCGCCGCAAGTACAAACCCGGGGAACGCCACAATCCACCACTCGCCGGAAAACAGGTAATTGTTGCCAATCCGGATCAGCGTGCCGAGCGAAGGCATCGTGTCGGGCATTCCCGCGCCCAGAAATGAAAGGGTCGCCTCAGTGATAATCGCAAGCGCGAGGTTGATGGTCGCGATCACCAGAATTGGCCCCATCGCGTTGGGCAGCACGTGGCGGAGCATGATCACCGGCGCGGGAAGGCCGATTAGCTGCGCGGCCGCCACATAGTCCTTGTTCTTCTCGATCATCACCGATCCGCGCACGGTACGCGCGTATTGTACCCAGAAGCTCAAGCCGATCGCGAATACCAGAACCCCGAGCGTACTCGCGGCATCGAGGCGATTGCCGAATAATGATTTCACGACACCATCGATGAGCAGCGCAATCAGGATTGCGGGGAAAGTAAGCTGCACATCGGCAATCCGCATGATCAGGCCGTCGACGGCGCCGCCCACATAGCCCGCGATCAGGCCAAGTGCAATGCCCAGAGTCCCGGAGAACAGCACCCCCAGAACGCCCACCGCAAGCGAGATGCGCAGGCCGTAGAGGATGGCCGAAAAAACATCCCGGCCTTGCTCGTCGGTGCCCAGCAGGAACGGCGCTTGGCCATCGGCGGTCCACAACGGAGCGATGCGCGAATTCATCAGCTCAAGCTGCGCAGGGTCGAACGGGTTTTGCACTGCAATGAATGGGGCGAATATCGCCACCAGGAAAAATAACGCGGTTACGGCGGCAGCAATCATGGTGACCCGGGACCGGCGAAACGAGTAGAACAGGTCGCTCTCGAACGCCCGGCCGAGCCATCTTCCGTACTGCAACCGTGCGCGCCGAGTGCCGGCATCGGATTGATGCGTTACGTCGGCTTTGTGCGGGACAATGGCGTCTGACATGGCAATCCCGCTCAGGCCGGACGGCTAATGGTCGCGCGCAGCCGGGGATCGACGACGGTGTAGAGAATGTCGACCACCAGATTGATGGTGACGAAGATCAGCGAAACCATCAGCAAGTAGGCTGCCATGATCGGAATATCCACGTTCTGCACGGCTTGAACGAACAACAGCCCCATTCCCGGCCACTGGAACACGGACTCCGTAATAATCGCAAATGCAATAACCGAGCCAAACTGCAAGCCGGTGACGGTAATGACCGGCACCAGCGTGTTCTTGAGCGCATGGCCGAAGTGGATGGCGCTTGTCGTCAACCCGCGCGCTCGCGCGAAACGGATGTAGTCGGTGCGCAAGACCTCCAGCATCTCGGCCCGTACCAGCCGCATGATCAGCGTCATCTGGAACAGGCCAAGCGTAATCGAAGGCATGATCAGGGCCTTGAGGCCGGAAGCCGTAAGCAGCCCGGTTTTCCACCAGCCGATCTGCACCACGTCGCCGCGCCCGAAAGACGGTAACCAGCCCAACACGACCGCGAACAGATAGATCAGCAAAATTCCAATCAGAAAGGTCGGCAACGAGATTCCGATCAGGGATATGGCTTGCAGGATTTTCGTCACGAATGTGTCTCGCCTGAGCGCCGAATAGACGCCCATCAAAATGCCGAACACAATCGCGAGGATGGTGGCGCAGATCGCAAGCTCCAGCGTGGCCGGCATCCGCTCCTTCAACAAATCCGCGACCGGCTGGCGGAACTGATAGGAGACGCCGAATTTGAACTGCATCGCGTTGCCGAAATAACGGGCGAACTGCACGACCACGGGGTCGTCGAGGCCAAGGGATTTGCGAATCTCGGCGCGCTGAGCGGCCGAGGTATCGATGGCAACCATTTGGTTGACCGGGTCGCCGGCGAACCGGAACATCGAAAACGAGATGATCCCGACTGCGATCATGACGCCGACGGCCTGCATGGCCCGGCGAAGAGTGAAAGCGAGCATTTGATCCTTTCACTGCTTTCAGATTGTTATCCCTCCCACTTGCGGGGAAGGTGGCGCGAAGCCAATGAAAAATCCCGGGGGCCTGGGCCACCGGGACTATCTTGTCGAATTGCCTACTCCTGCTTGGTCGCCCAGTAGAACAGCACCTCATTATCGGCGCGCTGGTGTATTTTCACTTTCTTCGACACGCCCCAGGCCAGCGCCTGCTGATGCAGGGGAATATAGCCGTAATCCTTGAGGCCGATTTCGAATGCCTGCTTGATCATCTGGTCGCGTTTGGCCGTATCGGTCTCGAGCAGGATCTTGTCGGTGAGTGCATCGAGCTGCTTGTTGCAGTAGCCGCCGAGATTGGCTTCGCCGCGGGTCGGATCCTTTGGGTCGTCGCGGCAGCCCATGATGTCGTGCAGCACGTTCTGTGAGTCCGATGAAGCCGGCGTCCAGCCCAACAGGTAGAATGAGGTCTTGAAACCGCCAGGCTTCAGAACCTTGGCGAAATACTGCTGCTTCGGCTGCGCGAGCAGGTCAACCTTCACTCCGATGCGCGCCAACATGCCGACCACCGCCTCGCAGATGGCACCGTCATTGACGTAGCGGTCGTTCGGGCAATCCATCGTGACTTCGAACCCCTCCGGATAGCCAGCCTCGGCAAGCAGCTTTTTGGCAGTATCAGGATCGAATTTCGGCCGCGTGAATTCTTTCGAGAGCGGGAACAACTGC
>JAICIT010000041.1 GCA_025960445.1 Bradyrhizobium sp.
AGAAGATCCCGCAGCGCGCCCCGCCCCTGTTCGCTCTTGAGCTCAACAAAGCTCGTCAGTTTCCCGCGGCCGGTATCAATCGTGAGCCATGGAATTGCCGGCAGTTCGGGACCGGAAACCAACAGCACATCGGCACCGTGGGCGGCGAGCGTTCGGCCCGCAACGGGGCCGGCAATCACCCGCGACAGATCAAGGACGCGAATGCCGGCCAGAGGGCGATCACCACCCGGCCATGGCTTTGGCGCGGCGTCGCCAATTTTTTCGATCGAAATCGTCGGCAATGCGGCGAGCGCCTTTGACTGCGGCAGCTCTGACCATTGGTCGAAAGAGCGCATCATCGCGACCACACCGCCCGCGGCGTAAGCCGCGGTTTCGAACGCCTCGGCGTCCCATTGCATCAGCGCAGCCTGAACCTGCTCGCGTTCCGGCCCGCAGTTCAGCACCTTGCAAACCGCGGCGCGGTGATGTGGAAAATTTGTGTGCAGCCGCACGAAGCGCTGATCGCGCGTCGTGTAGATGCCCGCGATGGCGTCCCAGGCTGGCGGAGGCGGCTTGCCGCCCACGCGCAAATAACGCTCGCTTCGGCATTCGACGACCGCATGACGCATATCGACGATGACGTGCTGCGTTTGGCCACTGCGCAACTGCCAAATCTGCGCCGCCGCCAGCGCCGCGGCGCTGATGCTAGCCTGCGCCGCGGCTGCCAGGCGGAACGAGGACGGCAATTGCGGCTCTTCTCCGGTCAATGTGACCGCCTCGAGCGCAGCAGGATCGCCGCCGACCGAGGTCCATAGACGAGCGAGAATTTCGCGAGGCGATTGCATGAAGGGCATTCCCAAAAAGCGCGATTCAGTATTCCAGAGAATTGCCGATGAATCGAGATGCCAGTGCTCTGGATAAGATCGTTGAGGAGGCTTTCGCGGACAGGCGATCTGTTTTCGAACGGGCAATCAGCGAAAATCACGTGAGCGAGGCAATATCCGCACGTCACGTGGATGGCGCAGATTCCGTCCCGGCTTGTCGGGATGCTGGCGCCGATCGTCATTCAGCGGCTCGATCAACGCCGGCCCCGGCGGCACTGCGTGCTTTCGGCTAAACGCATCATCAGCAAGATGAATGAGATCGTTAGATCGGTCGAACAGTCGCTCGGCAACGAGATGCACAACCTTCTCCGGGCTGCTTTGAATACGGCCTTCGACCAGCACCAGGCGCGCGCCCATCACCTCTTTGCGAAATCGCTCCATGACCTTCGGCCAAACCACGATATTTGCGATGCCGGTCTCGTCCTCGAGCGTCATGAAGACGACACCCTTGGCGCTGCCCGGACGCTGTCGTACCAGCACCAGGCCGGCGCAACGGACATATTGCTTATCATTCGCATCAGAAACCGCCGCACAGGCTATGACGCGCTCTTTCGCAAAGGTTGAGCGCAGAAATTCCATGGGATGGCCTTTCAGCGATAACCGGATGGTCTGATAGTCGGCGACCACCTGCTCCGGCAAAGGCATCAACGGCAACGGCTGCGCATTTTCATCCGGCTGCTCGCGGGCGACGGCAACCTCAAATAGCGGCAACGGCACGTCATCGGGCAACCGCCTCACGGCCCATAGCGCGGCGCGGCGATCCAGCCCAATCGAGCGGAAAGCATCGGCATCCGCCAGCAGGATCAGCGCGCGCTTGGGCAGGCCAGTGTCACGGGCAAAATCTTCCAGTGAGGTGAAGGGACGACGCTGCCGCGCCTTTGTAATGCGCTCGGACCAATCCTCCGCCTTCGGCTTACCGGCTTTTTGCCGCAGAAACTCTTCGTCCGGATCGGCCCACTTGAATCCGTCTATCTGACGGAAGCCGAGCCGCACCGCGTGATACCTCCCGCTGTTCTTCTCCAACGTATTCTGCGCATAACTGAAGGAGACATCGATCTCACGCACTTCGACCCCGTTCTTGCGGGCATCGCCCACGATCTGAGCGGGTGCGTAAAACCCCATCGGCTGCGAATTCAATAGCCCGCAGCAAAATGCATCAGGATGGTAATGCTTCAGCCATGACGAGACATAGACGAGCTGCGCAAAGCTTGCGGCGTGACTTTCGGGAAAACCGTAGCTTCCGAACCCCTTGATCTGATCAAAGCAGTTCTTTGCGAATTCAGGATGATAGCCGCGCGCGATCATGTTGTTGATCATCTCGGATTCATATTTTCCGATCGTGCCTACATTGCGAAACGTGGCCATGGCGCGCCGCAAGCCATTGGCCTGTTCAGGGGTGAACTTCGCGGCCTCGATGGCGATGCGCATCGCCTGTTCCTGGAACAGCGGCACGCCGAGCGTCTTATGCAGAACCCTGCGCAGTTCATCCTTGTCACCGTGCGCAGGCGATGGTGACGGATAGCTCACCTGCTCCTGATTATTTCGCCGGCGCAGATACGGATGCACCATGTCACCCTGGATCGGCCCCGGACGTACAATGGCGACCTCGATCACAAGATCATAAAACACCCGAGGCTTCAGGCGCGGCAGCATGTTCATCTGGGCGCGGCTCTCGACCTGGAAGACGCCGACGGATTCACCCCGGCAAAGCATGTCATAGACCGGTTTCTCATCTTGAGGAATCGTCGCCAGCTCGTATCGTTGGCCTTTATGATCCGCGATGAGGTCAAAGCATTTGCGGATGCAGGACAGCATGCCCAATGCCAGCACATCGACCTTCATCATGTTCAGCGCATCGACATCGTCCTTGTCCCATTCGATGAAGGTGCGGTCCTCCATCGCGGCATTGCCGATCGGAACGTACGTATCGAGTCGGTCTTGCGTCAGTACATAACCGCCGACATGCTGTGACAGGTGGCGCGGAAACTCGATCAGCTCGGTTGCGAGTTCTACCGCAAGCACGACCATCGGGTTTTGCGGATCGAACCCCGCCTGCCTGACCTGGGTTTCCTTGAGGTCATCGCCCCAGCTTCCCCAAACCGTATCCGCCAATGCCGCTGTTACATCTTCGGTCAGTCCGAGCGCCTTGCCAACGTCGCGAATGGCGCTTCGAGGCCTGTAATGAATCACGGTGGCGATAATTGCGGCGCGGTGCCGGCCATATCGCCGATAGACATATTGCATCACCTCCTCGCGCCGCGAATGCTCGAAGTCGACGTCGATGTCGGGTGGCTCGAGTCGTTCCTTCGAAATGAACCGCTCGAACAACAGATCGACCTTGGTCGGATTGACCGAGGTGACGTCGAGCACATAGCAAACGGCGGAGTTCGCCGCCGAGCCTCTGCCCTGACAAAGGATCTTATGCGCGCGCGCATAACGGACGATATCGTGCACGGTCAGAAAGTAATGGGCGTATTTCAGCTTTCGGATCAGGCGCAGTTCCTTGTGAAGAACTTTTTTGGTCTTGGGTGGAATCCGGACCGGGAATCTTTTGTGCGCACCCTGCCAGGTCAGATCCTCCAGGTGACGCTGTGCGGTCTTTCCCGGTGGAACCGGTTCGTCGGGATATTGATATTTGAGTTGATCAAGCGAAAAATGGATGCGGTCGGCAAACCGCATGGTTTCCCCGATCGCCTCCGGAATATCGCGAAACAGTCGCGCCATTTCCTCCGCAGGCTTGAGATAGCGCTCCGCATTGGCTTCCAGGCGCCTGCCAATCGCGTCGATGGTTGTCTTCTCGCGGATGCAGGTGAGGACATCCTGCAACGGGCGGCGCGACGGATGGTGATATAGCACTTCATTGGTCGCCAGCAGTGGCACGCCGGCTTTTGAGGCAAGATGATGAAGTCGCGCCAGACGGCGCCGATCGTCACCCCGGTACAGCAGGCTCGCCGCAAGCCATACGCCATCTGCGACGCTTGCCTTCAGCCGCCCCAGAATATCCAGCGCCTTCTCCGCTTCGAAACGATGCGGCAACACCAGGACGAGAAGCTGACCTTCTGTGAATTCCAGGAGATCAGCGAACTTCAAGTGACAATCTCCCTTCTCGGTGTTTTCCCCCCGCTTTCCGCGAGTGAGTAACTGGCATAACCGGCCGTAAGCCGCGCGATCGCGGGGATAGACCAGAATGTCCGGCGTATCGTCCATAAAAACGAGACGCGCCCCGATCAGAAGTCTGGGTTTGTATTTGATGGATGGATTCTCGAGTTCCTTGTAAGCCCGCACCACGCCCGCCAGCGTGTTGTGATCGGCAATGCCGATGACGGGAACGCGCAGCTCGCTCGCCTGATGCACGTAAGCTCGCGGATCTGATCCTCCCCGCAAGAATGAGAAGTTGGTCGTGATCCCGATTTCCGCGTAAGCCCGGATAGTCATGCGAACAATCCGTGCATGTACCAGTTGGGGTGAACGGCCTTGCCTTCTTCCTGCACGATCTCGCGATCATAAAGTCCATCGCGATAGAGCCAGAACCGCAGGCCTTCCTCATCCTCGACGCGGAAATAATCGCGGGTCAGCATTTCGCCTTGCCCGCGCCACCACTCCATGGCGACGCGCTCGGGGCCTTCGGCACGGATCACCGCATGGGTGGCGCGGCGCCAGACAAACCGCGCGGGGGGCCCGTCCGGCACCTGCGCGATCACCTTGATCTGCTCCGGGCGCTCGAACAGTCGTAAGGGCCGCAACGGCGGCTCGCCTTCAACCCGGGATAGCCAGACCGCATCAGCCGCAGCGGCAAGATGATACTGCGCCGGCACAGCCATTACGGCGCGCTCGGGAATATGAGTATCCTGCGGCAGATGCACGAGCACGCGTTTTCCTCCCAGACGAGCGGCGATGCGATCGACCAATGCTGCGAGCTCGTCATTATCGTGCACGTTGGCATCGAGATCGCGCTGCTGCTGAACGATGATCTCAGTACGGCTGGCGCACAGGCGGATGAGATCGAATCCGAACCCTGGATCAAGCGGATCGCTCAAGGCGCCGAGCCGCTCGCGAAACAGCCGATCGATCACCTCGGTTCTGGTGACAGGTTGTCCGGTATCGATCGTGATGGTGCGAACCGCGCCGTCGGTGCGGAAGAAACGGGCTTCCACCCGCCGCGCGCCTTTGCCCTGCTGCGTCATCGTCGCGACGAGCATCCCGGCAAGCCCGGATAATGTCCTGGAGATTACTTCTTCAGTCGCCACCGGTTCGGCGAAACGCTTCTCCACGATATAATCGGGCAACGGCTTGCGCGGGCTGATCGGCGCATCACGTTCTCCCAGAGCCTGTTCCAGCAGTGTTGTAAAACCAGCCCCGAATCTTGCGGTGATTTCATGCCGCGCACGGCCAGCCACATCGCCGATCGTTTTCAACCCGGCGCGGCGCAGGCCTGTGATAACAGCAGCATCGGCCCCGAGTGCCGAAACCGGCAGCGGCGTGACCGCATCGGCCTCTTTACCATCGCAGACGATACGGCCATGGACATGATGGTTCATGGTCCGCGCGCAGACGGCAGTTCCAGCGATGGCTGCGCTGACCGCAAAGCCTTGCGCAGTCAACACGTCACAAATCAACCGCATCATCGCGGCCTCGCCGCTGAATAAATGCACACAGCCGGTAATATCGAGAAACAACCCATGCGGAGGATCGAGCGCGACCAAGGGCGTAAAGCGGTCGCACCAATCGGCAAGTGCATTCAAAGCGCTGGCGTCGGCGGCTTCATCCGCATCGTACACCTGCAACTGAGGACAGATGGCGCGGGCGTTAGCGAGCGGCAGGCCGATGTGAAGACCATGCTGTGCGGCCTTCTGGTCCAGCGCAGAAATTTGCAGTGCATTGTTTTGTTTGGCGACGACAATACAAGGATGATTTTGTTTTGAGCGGTCTTCAGGCGAACCGATGCCTGCTTCGTTGTAAAGCGCTTTAGCCGACGCGGCGTTGCCCAGCGCGAGCTGGCGTTTGATGCGGTCGATGGGAAGCCGTGGCAGCCACAGGCTGAGGATACGCCGCCGGTTTGTTGAAAAGGCACTCATCACATTTCCATTCCATGATCCACCGACCAACAGGGCCATGACGGTTGCGCACAAGTTCCGCGTCGAACACCGGTGCGCCCCACGCGCTCCAAGCCGCCGCAGGCATTGAAGCAGCCGCAGGCATAAACGGAGCAGCCGGGGGCGAGTGCGCAGCGCGCACGATCCATCTTGTTTCAGCTGTTGACGGCTGTGGTTCGGCGGCCATTCGAAGCAACAGGGCGGTCACGCCCGAAGCCTGGGCTGCGAGGGTCAGCTTGCGGCTGGCGACCAGATCAAGCTGCCGCGCTTCGCCCCACACCTCCAGCACGACAGCCCCCACGGCATCGCAGGCCAGCGCATCGGCGGCGGTTCGTAACGCACTGTCCACATCCGACGCGCGCACGCTCACGAAAAGACGCGGATCGAGACCGAGTTCGGCTAGCCCGCTCATCGACAGCGCGCCCGATTCAATTTCAGTAAAATCCTGCCGCACCCACACCAGCGGTCGCCGCGCGACCACTCGCGCTGCTAGTCCCGCGATAAAACCGGTTGCGGCGGCACTTTGCCGGCCAGCCTCGGCGAACACCTCGTGCAGCGCTCCCAGAGCGAGACCACCGTGCAGGGTCGCGTCCGCCTCGGCATGCCCGAGCGCCGCGCTGCGTGGTGAGCACGAAGCGTGCGCCTCGACGCGCTCGATGCTGTCGCGCAAGCTCGCAAGCGTGCTCAGGCGTGGGCATGGCCCTGGTGAGTGAAGTGGCGACAAAACCGTGTGCCTTTTTCCAAAGGAGCGACTGCGAGTGGCCTCAAGTAAACCCGTTGTCAGCCGATATGTTCATGATATGTTCTAATATAAAGCTAACCTGCCCCGCTGAGTCAATCGGTTAGAGGCTTTATGTTTTTGCAAGCAACTGCAAGGAGATCGACGGAACTAAGCATGACATCTCTGAATTGGGCCTGCTCGAGGTAGTGAAATTACCTCCGGAGCGGGCTATGGCGCCTACCTCACCCAGCCTCAAAATGTTGCGCGAGCAGGCGGCCGGTTGCCGAGCGTGCCCGCTCTGGAAAAACGCGACTCAGACCGTGTTCGGCGAAGGTCCGCAGCATGCGCAAATCGTATTGGTCGGAGAACAGCCCGGTGACAAGGAAGACCTCGCCGGCAAACCGTTCGTCGGACCGGCAGGCCTGATGCTTGACCGCGCACTGGCAGAGGCCGGCATCGATCGCAAGAAGGCTTACGTCACCAACGCGGTGAAACATTTCAAATTCGTACCTCGTGGAAAAATCCGCCTGCATCAGAAGCCGACGACCCCGGAGATCAAAGCCTGCCGGCAATGGTACGAACGTGAACTCATTTCAATCAAACCGGACCTGGTGGTGGCAATGGGCGCCACGGCTGCCCAAAGCGTCTTTGGAAAGATGACCCCGATCAACAAGAATCGGGGCCGACTGATTGATCTTGCGGGAGGCATCAAGGCCGTGGTGACGGTGCATCCGTCCTATCTGCTGCGGCAGCCAGACGCCGAGGCGAGAGCGCGGGAATACGAGCGATTTGTTGCTGATTTGAGAATTGCAGCCGAGACCCTGCGGAAATCCGCGCGAGCCGCGTAAGCTGAATACGCTTATCGTCGAAGCCGACATGCGGCATGACGCCAGGCAAGCGCCATGCCGCGTCCGGCGATGACGGCTACGCCGCTGCAGCGACGTTCACGGCAGCTTCGGCGAGGGAAGTCAGGTTTTCGTCCGTCTTCTTCTCTTCCTGCAACGTCTGATCCAAGAGCCGAACGGCATCCTTCAGACCAAGCTGCTGCGCCCATTGCTTGAGCGTGCCATAGCGAGAGATTTCGTAATGTTCGACCGCCTGGGCCGCAGCGATCATGCCGGCATCCAGCGCCTCGCAGCCCTTGTACTCGTCCATGATCTCCTTGCCTTCGTCGAGGATCCCCTGGATCGCGTCGCAGGTCTTGCCGCGCGCCGGCTTTTCGATCAGTTCGAAAACCTCTTCGAGACGCTCGACCTGGCCTTCTGTTTCGTTGAAATGTTTTTCGAAGGCGGCACGCAACTTGTCGGAACTCGCGGCTTTCGCCATCTTCGGCAGCGCCCGCAAGATTTGCTTTTCGGCGTAATAGATATCTTTCAGAGTATCGTGAAAAAGGTCGTTGAGGTCTTTGTCTTTCGTGGCCATAGCGCACTCCATTTGCGGCATCGGGGACGTTGCCGCGTCTCAACGCCACCTTGCTGACAATGTTCCAGCGGTCATAACGACGCATCGCGCGTTGCCTCGATGCGGGTGACATGATACGGCGATAGCTGTTCGGGCCATCGGCAACCGCCCGGTCAGCTGTTGTGCAGCCAAGAGTTGTCTCGCTCCGACGCCGGAGGTGGGACATGTCGTTTGGCGCTATCTGCTGCACATCGACCATCCGCGTGAGCCGACTGCGGATCCATCGATGACGCCCTTCCCTTCGATCAAAGCCCCTCCGGATATTCTGTGTCTCTACGCGGCCCGCGCGCTTCGCGGATTCGGCGACGGCTTTGCGATCATCGTCCTGCCGGTCTATCTCTCAGCGATCGGCTTTTCGGCGCAACAAATCGGGCTGGTTGCGAGCGCTTCGTTGCTGGGAACCGCGGCGCTGACCTTGCTCACCGGTTTCATCGCACCGCGCTTCCAACTGCGAAGCCTCTTCCTGGCTGGTGCCGGATTAGTCTGTTTTACCGGGCTGGTCTTCCCCTCGATCGAAAGCATCGCGCCAATTCTCCTGGTCGCCTTTGTCGGCAGCATCAATCCATCGAGCGGCGATCTCGGCATGCTGGTTCCGCTCGAGCATGCGCTGTTGACCAAGGAAACTGCGGACCGGAACCGCACCGCCGTGTTTGCGAAGTACAGTCTGATCGGTTCGCTCGCCTCCGCCTTTGGCTCACTGGCCGCGGCCTTGCCTGCGGTACTCGCGTCGGATGGCTGGTCAAGGCTCGGCGCGCTCAAGCTAATGTTCTACGGCTACGCCGTGTTGGGTCTGCTGGCAGCGCTGCTTTACCGGCGCTTGCCGCGCGATACCGGCGATGCGGCGAAAGCACCGAAGGTTGCGCTCGGCCCCTCACGCGGCGTCGTCTACAAGCTTGCGGCGCTGTTCAGCATGGACGCCTTTGCCGGCGGGTTCGTCGTGCAATCTCTGCTGGCGCTCTGGCTTTTCCAGCGCTTCAACTTGTCGCTGGAAGCCGCGGGCGTGTATTTTTTCTGCGCGAGCCTCCTCGGTGCGTTTTCATTTCCGGTGGCAGCCTGGCTCGCCCGACGCATCGGCCTCATCAACACGATGGTGTTTACCCACATTCCCTCCAGTCTCTGCCTGATCGCGGCGGCGTTTTGTTCCAACCTGACCGCGGTGCTGTCGCTGCTGCTGGTCCGCTCGGCGCTCTCGCAGATGGACGTCCCCACGCGCTCGTCCTACGTGATGGCCGTGGTAACGCCGGCCGAACGGACCGCGGCGGCAAGCGTGACCGCTGTACCGCGCAGCCTGGCATCGTCAATCAGTCCCGCCATCGCCGGCGTCATGCTGGCGGGGCCGTTTTCAGCGCTGCCGCTGGTCGTCTGCGGATCCCTCAAGATCGCGTATGACCTCGCCTTGCTGCAGATGTTCCGGCACACCAAACCGCCCGAAGAGGTGCACTAAAACCGGCGGCCCTTCTCACGCCGCGAGCGTGTTCTCGACCAGTTTGATCCAGTAGGAGGTGCCGTAAACGATGGCCTCGTCATTGAAATTGTAGGCCGGATGGTGGAGGCCCGCGCTGTCGCCGTTGCCGCAGAATATGAACGCTCCCGGCCGGGACTCGAGCATGTAGGCGAAATCCTCAGCGCCCATCAGCGGCGGCATTTCATGAACATTGGCATCGCCCGCGACTTGCTTGGCAACCTGCGTTGCGAAATCCGTCTGCACCGCGTGGTTGACCACCACGGGATAGCCGCGCTGGTACACCAGGTCGATCTTGGCGCCGGTTATCTGCGCGACTCCGGAAACGACCTCATGCACCCGCTTTTCGACCAGCTCCCGTACCTCGGCGGTCAGAGTACGAACCGTGCCCCTCAGTTCGGCGGTCTGGGGAATCACGTTCCGCGCGTTGCCGGCGTGGAATTCGCATATCGAGACGACGGCGGAGTCGAGGGGATCGACGGTACGCGAGACGATCGACTGCAACGCGGTGATCAGCTGCGAGCCGACCAGCACTGAATCGATGCACTTGTGCGGGCGCGCGGCGTGACCGCCCAGCCCTTCGATCATGATGTCGATGGAATCCGTTGCCGCCATCACCGGACCAGACCGGATCGCAAACGAGCCGATCGGTATTCCCGGACCATTATGCATCCCATAGACCTGATCGATTCTGAACCGGTCCATCAGCCCATCTTGAATCATCGCGGCGGCTCCGGCCCCGCCCTCTTCCGCTGGCTGAAAAATCACGACCGCATCGCCAGCGAAATTCCGGGTCTCGGCCAGATAGCGGGCTGCGCCGAGCAGCATTGCAGTGTGGCCGTCATGACCGCAGGCGTGCATCTTGCCGGGCGTCTTGGATGCATACGGAAGCTTGGTCTCCTCCTCGATCGGCAGCGCGTCCATATCGGCACGAAGCCCGATCACCTTGACCTGGCCGTTCCCGGCCGGCTTGCGCCCCTTGATCACACCCACGACCCCGGTACGGCCCAGGCCGGTCGCAACCTCATCGCAGCCGAACTCCCGCAGGCGCTCCGCCACGAATGCTGCAGTGCGATGCACATCGTAGAGTAACTCCGGGTGCTGATGAATATCGCGGCGCCAGGCCTGAATGTCTGATTGAAGATCGGCGACGCGGTTGACGATGGGCATGGCAGCTCTCAGTTAGGGTTGGAGG
>JAICIT010000042.1 GCA_025960445.1 Bradyrhizobium sp.
ACACCTTCGCGGACCACGGCGACACCGTCCAGTTCGATCGTCGTCCCCATCATCGGAAGATCGAAATGCCCGGCGGTGTAACGGCCGGCGAATTCATTCGCGCCGGTCGAAAACAGGAAATTGCCGGCGACGGCGCGCAGCTCGGTGCCATTGGTGTCGCGCTGATCGTACATCGTCAGCGCCTCATAGCGGGCACGCGGGTTCATTCCGAACCCGACATGCGAGACGGCATAGGCTTCGCGGTCGCCCCATGCCGCGAGATAGGCGCGCATCATCGTGGCGTCAGCCCCCTCGCCTTCCAGGTCGGTGACGTAATCGTTTCTCAACTGCATCCGAACCGGCGAGGTCAAATAGCGTTTGAAGGTAAGGTTGATGTCGCCGGCCGCCATCACCAGCGTGCCGTTCACCGTTCCGCTTTTAGGGAAACTGACGACGATCCCGCCAGGCCAATGCGCGAGCGTTCCCGGCTTGTCGGTCCAACCCCACACGCCCACCGTCGAGGCGCCGATCATATCCACCTCGAGCGCAGTTCCTGCTTTCGACGTCACGCGCATCCGTTTGGTTGCGCGCATCATCTTCGCCGCCGCCCTCACCCGTTTTTCCAGCGCGCCATCGGGCAGCATGCGCTCGAGCGCCTCCGGATGCTCATTGGAAATGACGAGAATGCGCGCGCCGGATTTCAGTATTTCCGGCGTTTCCACCGCGTGCATCAGCCCTTCAATGGTGCAATCGACCACGAAGCCCGCCTGCTGCAAGGCGGCAACCACAGGCACTAGCCGCTGGATCGCTTCGCTGGCCCCGGTGGAGCGGATCGGCACGATCTGCTTGTTGCGCGGTGTCGGCACGATGACGTGGAATGGTCTCGCGCCGATCCGCAACAGCGCCAGTTCGGCAAGGTGGACATTAAGCGCGCGCGACTGCGTCTCCGAAAGGATCGCGGCAGTATCTCTCGGCTTGACCGCGCACCGATCGAAAATTTCGCAGAACGCGTCGATCCATTTCGCTTCGATGCGGTCTGCAAACATCACTTTCTCCTTACGAACCCTTGCATCAAACTTCCGGGAACCCGCGCAGCAGATAATTCCGCAGGCCTTCCAGCAAGCCATTGAGAATCAGGCCGAGCAGCGAAATCGTGATCAGCGGCACAAACATGTCCACCGCCTGAAAGGTTCGAGCTGCCGTCACCAGCACATGACCGAGGCCGTCGGTCGAGGTGATCATCTCGGCCAGAAACACCACGATGCAGGAGATCACGAGTCCGATGCGACAACCAGTAAGGATCGATGGCACGGCCGCCGGCAGCACCACCTTGAACAGGATCTGACGTCTTGGCGTACCTGCAGCCATCGCCGACCAGATCAGCTTCTGTTCCACCATTGAGGCGCCGTAATAGGTCGACAACAGGATCGGGAAGAGCGCGTCGGCTGCAACCAGCATGATCTTGGATTGATGATTGAAGCCCAGCAGCAGCAATAGTGCCGGATAGAGCGCCACCTTCGGCAGCGGCGCCAACACCCGCACGATCGGACGCACCACCGCATTGATGGCTGGGCTCGCCGCCGCGGCAAGGCCAATGCTGACGCCCAGCAGCACCGCAATCGAGAAACCCGCGAACAGCCGAAACAGCGTGGCCGCGATCTCCTGCTGATAGGTCGTGGTGAACAGTTGCTGTGCCAGGCGCGTGAATACGAGACCGGGCGGCGGCAGCAAGGCCGGCGGCGCATAGCCAAAGGAGACAAGCGCCTGCCATAGCGCAATCATGAGTGCGATCGGCACGATCCCAAGCAGAATGTCGGTCGTAACAGCACGTGAGTTCATGCAAAGCTCAATGGGATTTCGAAGCCCGGCTCTGACCATCTTACCAGCCTGGCGCGCAGTCTTTCGAACGCGGCATCGAGGCCGATCCCCATGGCGCCGATGATGATGATCATCGCGTAGACCGTGTCGTATTGTCCCATGTCGAGCGCGTTGAACAGGATATTGCCGGCTCCGGACTGCCGCGCGATCATCTCGCTTGTCACCATGGTAATCAGCGCCAGCACGAGCCCGGTGCGGCAGCCGGTGAGGATCTCCGGCAGCGCGGCGGGCAGCACGATCCGGATCATGCGCTGCGCAGCCGACAGGCCCATGGCCGCGCCAGACCACAGCATCTTTTCCTCGATTGCTTTGGCGCCCTGGAAGCTGTGATAGATCACGGGAAGGCTGACGCCGAGAAAGATGACAAGCATCTTCGCGATATCACCAACGCCGAGCCAGAGCAGGATGATCGGCATCAGTGCCGCTTTTGGGACCGGATAGGTGATCATCAATAGCGGATTGAAGAACGACGCGACGGCGCGCGAGCGGCCCATCATCAATCCGAGCGGAATGGATACGAGTACCGCTACACTGAACCCGATCGCCATGCGCCTGATCGATGCGAGGATATTGATCAGCGATTCCTGGTCGCCAAGGATGGAGGGAATCGCCTTGATCGCTTCCCACGCGCCAGGAAAGCTGTCGGTTTTCAACATCAGCGCCGCAACCTGCCAAATAGCCAGCAGGCCGAGACAGGCCATCAGCGGCGCCGAACGGGAAACAAAAGCACGTATCACGGTCACGGCCGCAACTCGTCTTCGCTGGTGTCGTCGATCATGCCTTCGATATCGACGACGTACTTCTGGTAGCGCGGGTCAAGCAGCAGTTCCGAGCGGCGGCGCGGACGCGGCAAATCGATTTCGACGATCTGCTTGATGCGCCCGGGCGCGCGCGTCATCACCACGACCCTGTCGGACAGGAACACGGCCTCCTCGACCGAATGGGTGACGAACAGCACCGTCTTGCGGTCGCGTTCCCAAATCTTGAGCAGATCATTTTGAAGCCGGGTCCGCGTATGTGCGTCGAGCGCGCCGAACGGTTCATCCATCAGCAGCACTGCCGGATGATAGGCGAGCGTGCGCGCCAGCGCGACGCGCTGCTTCATGCCGCCGGATAGCTCCTTGGGGTAGAAATGCTCAAAGCCTTTCAGGCCGACCTTCTCGATCAGCGCGCGGCTCTGGGCTTCGGCTTCGCCCGATTTTACCCCCTGCTGCCGTGGACCGTACATCACATTGCCAAGCACGCTCTTCCAGGGAAACAACGCGAATTCCTGAAACACCGGGCCACGATCCGGCCCGGGACCTCTAATCGCCTTGCCTTTCACTCTCGCAACACCTTCGGTCGGGCTGACAAAGCCGCCGACGATATAAAGCAGGGTCGATTTTCCGCAGCCGGAAGGGCCCAGGATCGAGACAAAGGCGCCATCCTCGATCGTCAGGGAAATGTCGGATATTGCGAGATGCTCCCGGCGTCCCGACGTGCGAAACACCTGAGAGACGCGATCGATCGTGATCATCGCGGCGCCCGTTTGGCGCGCCGGCGCGGCTTTTGCTTCAACGTTCGGCCGCGATGGCATAAGTTTCATTTCCGCTCGTAATTCAGATTTGAGTCTGTCAGGCACAGTTCGAATGCTCGGCTGCGGTTAGACCGACCATAGCGGAAATTTGCAAGCATTGCCGATGCCGTTTCGACCTGACCGCCAACATCAGGCCTGATCGAACCACGGCCACTCCGCCGCACCCTGATGCGTAACGGCGCCGCCGGGCGCCTGGCCCACCAGCCGGGCATATTTCGCCAGCGCGCCAGCCCGATGCCGCGGCCGCCGTGGCTTCCATGACTGCCGCCGGTTTTCGAACTCCCCGCCGTCAACCAGCAAGTCCAGCCGGCGCGCGCTGGCGTCAATCCGGATGCGGTCGCCATCGCGCACCAATGCGAGCGGGCCACCGATGAACGATTCCGGCGACACATAGCCGATGCACATGCCCCGGGTGGCGCCTGAAAAACGCCCATCGGTGATCAGCGCGACCTTCTCGCCCATGCCCTGCCCATAGATCAACGCAGTGACGCCGAGCATCTCGCGCATGCCGGGCCCGCCGACCGGGCCCTCATTGCGAATCACGAGAACGTCACCAGCGGCGTATCTACGATTGCGGACGGCATAAACGCATTGTTCCTCGTCCTCGAACACGCGCGCCGCGCCTTCGAACACAAGGTTCTTGAGACCGGCAACCTTGATGACGGCGCCGTCAGGACAAAGATTGCCCTTGAGAACCGCGACGCCTCCGTCCGGCATGATTGGCACGTTTGTAGGGAAGATGACCTCGCCATCAGGTGCGTTCGCTTTGGCATATTCTTCCGCGATGGTCCGGCCTGAAATCGTCAGGCAGTCACCGTCGATGTGACCGCTTTCAACCAGAGCGCGGATCACAACAGCGGCGCCGCCGATATCGTAAACGTCTTTGGCTGTATATTTACCGCCCGGGCGGAGATTGCCGATCAGGGGCGTGCGCGCAAATACCTCGCCGACATCATCAATGGAAAAGGATATCCCGGCTTCATTGGCGAGCGCCGGCAGGTGCAGCGCGGCGTTGGTCGATCCACCGGTCGCGGCGACGATCGCCGCACCGTTCTCCAGCGCTTTGCGCGTGACGATCTCGCGCGGCAACGGCCCGCCGCGCTTCAACATCGCCATGACCAGCCGCCCGGCGGAACGCGCGACCTGCGCCCGCTCTGGGTAGACCCCGGGAATCATCGAGACGTTGGGTATGGTCAAACCCATCGCTTCGGAAACCATGGCCATGGTGTTGGCGGTGAACTGCCCGGCGCAAGCGCCGATCGTCGGCAAGCAGGTCCGCTCGATGCCTTCGAGCGTCGCCTTGTCGATTTCGCCGGTCATGAGCGCGCCGACAGCCTCGTAGGAATCGAGCACCGTCAGGGTTCTGCCCTCGAACCGTCCAGGCAGCGCGCTACCTCCATAAATGAAGATCGACGGCACGTTGCAGCGGATCATTGCCATCATCACGCCGGGCAGCGTCTTGTCGCAGCCGCCGAAGCCAATCAAGGCGTCGTAGGCCAGACCATGCACCACAGCTTCAATCGAATCGGCAATCAGCTCGCGCGAGAGCAGCGAGAATTTCATGCCCTCGTGGTTCATGCTGATGCCGTCGGATACCGAAATCGTGGTGAATTCCCGCGGCGTGCCGCCGGCCTCCACGATTCCGGCTTTCGCCGCATCGACCTGAAAATCGTGCGTCATGTTGCACGGCGTCTGTTCGCCTTTCATGCTGACGACGCCGATCATCGGCTTGGCGAGCGCATCATCATCGAGTCCCATCGCGCGCATGAAGGCGCGATGGGGCGCACGATCCAGCCCATCGGTGGTCACACGTGATCGCCACTTTTTCATGCGCGGGACCTCATGCGCCGGGCCCGCAGTGCTTTGGATATCAGGACGTTTCCGGACAAAGCGCTACTGCAGCGGCGCGACGATGGTCGGATGCTTGAACTGCGCGACGTCCATCTTTGGCAGCATTCCGGTCTCGGCGTAGATATCAAGCATCTTCTGGATGGCCGGGAAATTCGGCGCGGCACCGGGGTCTCTGCCGAAATCATTGTCCTTGAGCAGATACGTATCCAGAACCGGGATCGGCGCTTTCAACACTTCGGAGACGACCTTGAGCGTCTCCTCCCGATTCGCGAGCGCCTTCTTCATGCCCGACGTGATGTCACGGACATAGGCCTTCACGACATCAGGATTCTTGTCGACGAAATCGGCGCGGCATGCCTCAAGGATATGGACGATGTTCGGCATTTCCTCCGATAACGAAAACAGCTTGCGCGTGCCGCCCTTGGCCTCGGCGCGGGCCGCGAACGGCTGGTTCATATTCACCGCATCGACACGGCCCTGGCGCAGCGCGTCTTCGGAGACGGCAAACCCGACCTCGACCAGCTTGATGTCTTTCGCCGGATCGACACCGTTCTTTTTCAGCAGCATCGCGAAAGGGCCATACGTGCCGCCGCCGATCACGGAAATTCCAACGGTCTTACCTTTGAGATCGGAAATCTTCTTGATCGGGGAGTCGTCCATCACGGCCCAATAGACCGAGAATCCGCCCGGCTTTTCGTACACATGCTGGGCTACGATGTAGGCCTTCAGGTTTCCGCCCACGACGCCATTCGCCAGCGACAGCGGCGCCTGCGTCGCGCAATCGAGCGCACCCGCTGCGAGAGCCTGCGTCATCGGCGCGGTACCCTGGAATTGCGTCCATTCGACCTTGTAGGTCTTACCGAGATCGGGAAATTCCGCGGGCCTGCGCATCATCCAGTATTTCGATTCCTCGGCCGGAATGGTCCAGCCGACCCGGATCGTCTGCTGCGCCTTCGATGGAGCGACGCTTGCCAGGACCGCGGCCAAAGCCCCGGCCGCCAGCATCCATTTTGAACATTTCAGCATCATCCCCGCTCCACTTCTCCGATGCCGACCAGCGTCAGCGCAACCAAGTTGAGCCAAGCCTTTCATGGTTCAAATGATGAGGCAAGCCATCGCGGCATCCACGGTACCGCCCGCCGCACCGGCAACTGTGCTAAGGCCACTTTGCCGGATCAGCTCTCACCGGCGGGGATCAACGGAGATATTGAAATGGCCGCCGCGCGCGCAGAAACAGCGGAAAAGCTTGGCTATGTCGGGCTGGGAATGATGGGGTCGCCAATGGCGCGGCGCCTGGTAGGCGCTGGTCACGACCTCACCATCTGGAACCGGTCCCCTGAGAAGGCCACCGGTTTGGTTGAGGCCGGCGGGAAGCTTGTGGCTCATCCGAGCGATGTGGCCGACGCGGCGAGCATCATCTTCATGTGCGTCACCGATGCCGCAGCCGTGGAAGAAGTGGTGTTCGGTCCACATGGCGTGGCGATGGCCGCGGGCGCTGGAAAGCTCGTCGTCGATTTTTCCTCGATTCATCCAGACGCGGCGCGCGCCATCGCGGCGCGACTGAGAATGACTAATGGCATGGGGTGGATCGATGCGCCCGTGTCCGGCGGCACCATGGGCGCCGAAGAGGGTACGCTCGCCGTGATGGCCGGCGGCGACGCGGCCGAGATCGAGCGAGTGCGGCCGTATGTGCTGAGCATCGCGCGACGGCTCACCCATATGGGACCGATCGGTGCCGGCCAGACCGCAAAGCTCTGCAACCAGGTGATCGTGGGCTGCGCGATGGCGGTGCTCGCCGAAGCAACCCGTCTTGCCGTGAACGCGGGGATCGATGCGGGCCGCTTGCCGGAGGCGCTCGCCGGCGGCTTTGCCGATTCGATTCCTTTGCAGTTGTTCGTACCGCGAATGGTTCAGGGTATTCATTCCCCGCCGCTCGGCCACATCGCCACGATGCTGAAGGACCTGGACACGGTGGTCGATGTGGCCAGCCACACGTCGAGCCCGGTGCCGATGGCGAGCCTTGCCGCGCAACTATTCAGATTAGCGAAAGCAGCGCGCGGCGCGGACGCCGATGCGCTCGAAATCTACAAGCTGTCGGCGAACCAGCCCGGCTAGCGCTCTGGCAAGTCACATCGCCCGCCCCTCGACCGCTTACGCTTCAACGCTTCAGCGTGACGCGCGTCATACCGAGCAGTACCGTTCCTTGATCTCGTTATCGGCGAGCAGCTCGTTCGCGGTGGCCTGATAAACCACCGCGCCCTGGTCCAGCACGTAAGCACGGTCGGCGATATCAAGCGCCAGTTCAACGTTCTGCTCAACCAGGAGAACCGTCGTTCCCTCCTTCTTCATGGTCCGAAACAGTGCAAACATTTCGTCTACCAGCACCGGCATGATGCCTTCGGAAGGTTCATCAAGCATGATGAGATCAGGGTTGGCGATCATGGCGCGAGCGATCGCCAGCATCTGCTGCTCGCCGCCCGACATGGTCAGCGCTTCCTGGTCGAGGCGCTCGGCCAATCGCGGGAACACGCGGGCGATTTTGTCAATCAGCTCGGCCTCGCGTTTCTTCTCAGGCGACGCCACAAGCCCCAGCCTCAAATTCTCGCGAACCGAAAGCCCCTGCACGATCCGCCGTTCCTCCGGTACATAGGCCAGTCCGAGCGCAAAGCGAATGTGCGCAGGCTCCGTCAGCAGTTCCTTTCCCTTGAAGATTGCCGATCCGCGTGTCCTGTCCATCAAGCCCATGATGGATTTGAGCGTCGTGGTTTTGCCGGCGCCATTGCGGCCGATCAGGCAAACGATTTCGCCCTTGGCCACCTCGATCGAGATGTCCTGCAGCACATGGCTCGATCCATACCAGGCGTTCAGATTGTTGACCTGCAGCATGCGATCAGTGCTCCCGCTGGCCGAGATAGACCCGCTTCACCGCTTCATTCCTGCGAACCTCCTGGGGCGTGCCCTCCGCGAGCAGCTCACCGTGGTGAAGCACCAGGATACGATCGCTAATCCCAAGCACCAGTTTCATTTTGTGCTCGACCAAAATCACCGTGCGTTCACTGGCGAGCTTCACGATCAGGTCCATCATCGTCCGGGTTTCTTCCGGGCTCATTCCGGCGGTCGGCTCATCAAGCAACAACAGGCGCGGTCGGCTCGCCAGCGCCATCCCGATTTCGAGTGCGCGTTGCTCGCCATGCGCCAGCGTCTTGGCCGCGCGCTCCCGCGATTCCCACAAGCCGACCAGCGACAGCAATTCGTCCGCCCCCTCGGCCAGTTCGCCGAGCCTCGCGCGCGGGCGCCACATATTGTAACGCGAAACCAAAGCTTGCAGCCCGATACGGATGTTCTCGCGGGTCGAGAGCTGGGGGAAGACATTGGTGATCTGAAACGATTTTGCGATTCCCATGTGGGCAAAGCGGTGCTGCGGAATCCCGGTCACATCCCGGCCTTCGAATTCAACGCTGCCGCTGGTTGGCCGCAACGCACCCGACAGCAGATTGAAGTACGTGCTCTTGCCGGCACCATTCGGGCCGATGATCGATGTGATAGCACCCTTGGTAAATTCGGCCGAGATGTTGTTCAGCGCGACGAACTTGCCGAACGTCTTGCCGACGCCTCTGGTGCGCAGAATGGGAGTCGTCGGCGATGGCGCTGCAGCCGCGGTCATCGCCTGCCCCGCGAAATCAGCGTCCCCCAGATCCCCGCCGGGAAGAACAGCACGCAAATCATAAAGACCGCGCCGACGATCAATTGCCAATGCACGGTCCAGAGCGAGACGAGATTTTCGAGCAGCAGAAACGCCGCCGCGCCGATCATCGGCCCGAAAAACGTGCCCATACCGCCGAGCAGCGCAATCATCACGACAATGCCGGAAGTGTCATAATGCATGATTTCGATCGGAACGATCGACAGATGCAGCGCCTGTAGGGCCCCCGCCAAACCGCAAAATCCACCCGACAAAACGAACGTGATCAGGCGCGTGGCGGTGACGTCGTAACCGGAGGCCTTGGCGCGGGTCTCGTTTTCGCGCACCGCTTCAATAACGGCTCCGAACGGCGAGGCCAGTATGCGCGAGAGCACAAAAAAGGCCGCGATAACAAAAGCTGCGATCACGTAATAGCGCGTCAACGGGTCGATGAAGTCGAGCCTCAACCCCAGGACGTTGATGACACGGACATTGATTCCACGGAGGCCGTTTTCGCCGCCGGTCCAGTCGACGGCCTGATAAAACAGGTAATAGACGCATTGCGAGAGCGCCATCGTCACCATCGCGAAGTATATGCCGCGGGTTCGGATCGCGAGCACGCCGATCATTGCCGCCATCAGCAGCCCGCCCAGAATGCCGATCACGATTGCCGCGTACCACGGCAGCGCGAAATGCACGATCGCAATGCCGCAAAGGTAAGCGCCCGTGCCGAGCAGCGCCGCATGTCCAAAGGATAACAAGCCGAGATAGCCGTAGACCAGATTGAAGCCGAGCGCGTACAGGCCATAGATCAAAATGTTCACCGCAAGCGCCGTGAACGGCATGACCAGCGGAAACACCAGCACCACGAGGCTTGCAATGCTCGCGCGATGTCTCGTCGCAAACTGAAACCAGCTCACCGGCGCTGCTTTCGCCAGCTTGTACGGCTGGGTCATCTCATTCATGAGCTGGTGCTACCCTTCAACTCATCAATCCGGCGCGGCCGAAGAAACCTTGGGGGCGAACGATCAGAACAATCGCCATCAGCGCAAAAATCGATACTTTTCCCATCTCCGGCGCAAACAGCGAGGTCATGCTGACGACGACGCCGACCAGCAAGCCGGCGAGCACCGCGCCCCCGATCGATCCCATGCCGCCGACCACCGTCACCACAAACGCCTCGGCAAGAATGGTGCTGCCCATCTCCGGGCTTACGCCCTGAAGGGGCGCAGCCAATAGCCCCGCTAAACCTGCAATCGCGGTCCCGATACCGAATACGATCAGCCAGACCCGGGCGACGTTTACCCCGAGCACGCGAACAATCTGAGGATCGCGCGCGCCGGCACGAATGATCAGCCCGAAACTGGTCTTTTCCAAAAACAGCCAAAGCGCCAGCAACACGGCCGCGGTCGCCCCAATCACGAACAGCCGATACAGCGGAAAATACCCGACGCCGATGTTGACGGCGCCCTGCAGGACTTCCGGAGTATCGAACGGAAATCCGGTCTTGCCGAACGCAATGCGAACCAGCTCGACCATGACGTAGCTCAAGCCGAATGTCAGCAGCAGTGGATAGTCGATACCCCTGCCGTAGAGCGGCCGTATCAGGATGCGTTCTACTGCTAGTCCAAACAAGCCTACCGCCAGTGGCACCATAACCAGGCAGATCCAGAAATCTCCACCGAGCATGAGCATGTAGACGCCGACATACGCGCCAACCATGTAGAAGGCGCCGTGGGCGAAATTGACGACCGTCAGCATGCCGAAAATCAG